>JAQGJY010000297.1 GCA_028290325.1 Tardiphaga sp. | reverse complement strand
CGGTGCTCGATATCGCCGTAATGCATCTTGCGGGCTTCGTTCGGAAACTGGGTGCCGACATTGTCGGCGTTCTTCACGATGTGATTGCGCAGCTCGCGCAACTTGGCGCGCAACTCGCGCTCCTTCGCCATCATCAGCGGCGTCGATGTCGTCGCTGGCGCGGCCGGCTCGACTGGCGCGGGCTCGGCCTCGGCGCGCTTGCCGCCGCGCGAGATCTTCGGTGCCATGATCGCCTTGTCGATCTTGGTCGATCCGCAATTGGGGCAGTCGACCAGCTTGCGCTTGCGCTGGCTGTCATAGGCCGCCGAGCTTTGAAACCAGCTCTCGAAGCCGTGGCCCTTGTCGCAGCGCAGGCTGTAGCGGATCACGATTTGGCCTGAACAAGATGCAGATAGTCCGGATTATCGCGCGCATCGGCGACGCCGAAGCGGCGGCCGTGCTGTAACGACGGCACGCTCTTGCGCGCGGCCTCCACCTTTGCCGGATCGATCGTCGCGAGGATCACGCCGGGCTCGGTGCCGGCCTCGGCCAGCACTTCACCCCACGGGGCGACGATCAGCGAATGGCCGAAGGTTTCGCGCTTGTTCTCATGCAGGCCACCCTGCGCGGCGGCGAACACGAAGCAGCCGTTCTCGATGGCGCGGGCCCGTAACAACGTGTGCCAATGCGCCTCGCCGGTCTTCTTGGTGAAGGCCGAGGGAATCGCCAGAAACGAGGCGCCGGCTTCGGCGAGCGCGCGATACAGCGCCGGGAAACGCAGATCGTAGCAGATCGTCATGCCAAGCCGGCCCCACGGCAGATCGGTGATGACAGCGGTTTCGCCAGGCTGGTAGTTGGCCGACTCGCGATAGGTCTCGCCATTGCCGAGATCGATGTCGAACATGTGGATCTTGTCGTAGCTCGCGATCACCGCGCCGTCCGGCCCGATCAGGAACGAGCGATTGGCGGCGCGATCCGGCGTTGCCAGCACGGCGAGCGAGCCGACATGGAGATGAATGCCGAGCTCCTTCGCGAGGGCGCGATAGGCCTTCAGCGAGAGGTCGTCATCCTGCGTCTTCAGATGGTCGAACAATGCCGTGCGGTTCTGCTGCATCATGTTGCTGACCTCCGGGGTCTGCACATACTGCGCGCCTTGCTTCACGGCGTCACGGATCAACGCGGTCGCCTGTTCGAGGCTCGGCTCGGGCGTCAGCCCGGTCCGCATCTGAATCATCGCCGCCTTGAAAGAGAGGTTGCTCATGTCGAGGCCTTGTCTCCGGTCAGCATGGCATCGAGCTTGCCGGCGCGGTCGAGCGCGTACAGGTCGTCGCAGCCGCCGATATGGATCTTGCCGATAAAGATTTGCGGGAAGGTCGAGCCGGGCGCGACGCGATCATACATCTGCTGGCGAAAACTAGCGTCGACGCCGGAATCGTATTCCGTGAAAGCAACGTTCTTGCGTGCCAGCAGCGATTTGGCGGCGGTACAATAGCCGCAGCCGGGACGGGTATAGATTTCGATCGTGGCAGGCATGTCGCAAAACTCGCTGGAAGGCTCGCGTGAGCGGGTCGATAACTCGGATTATATGGGCGCCTCGAATGTGTCCACAACCCGCCGCTCCGGCACGACGCGGGCGAACACCAGCACATCGACGCGCTCGGCCTTGGCGCGCAGCAGCGCTCGCGCGCAAGCATTCACTGTCGCGCCCGATGTGAGCACGTCATCGATCAGCACCAGGTGGCGGCCGCGCACCGCGTGCAAACGGTCCGGCGGCACGGCGAATGCGCCCTGCACATTGCCGGCCCGCTCGCTGCGGGAGAGGCCGATCTGCTGTTGGGTCGGCTTGATGCGCTTCAGCGCGTCGCCAAGCACCGCGATCGGCCGTTGGCGGGCGATTGCCTTAGCCAGGGCGCCGGATTGATTGAAGCGCCGGCTCCAGCCACGCCGCCAGTGCAGCGGTACCGGCACCAGCGCATCCGCGCTCTGGAGAAGCTCGCCGCCGGCCCGCGCCATCCAGCGGCCCATGGTCGGCGCGAGGTCCGTGCGATCGTGATATTTCAGGGCGTGGACCAGCGTTCGCGCGACGTCGTCATAGCGCACGGCGGCGCGCGCCTGATTGTAAACCGGCGGGCTGGCGATCGCCTCCATCGACATCAGGTCAGGACCGGGATCATAGACGAAGGGAATCCCCAGCCGCGGGCAGTAGGGCTTCTCGATAAAGGAGAGATTGGCCCAACACGCGCCGCAGACGCCGTCGCCGGCGACGGGTTCGCGGCAGGCGACGCACAGCGTCGGCAGCGCGACATCCAGCATCAGCCGCGCGGTGGACCGCCAAGTGGCGCGGAGCGACGAGATCATGGCGGGCGCGGACAGTTGCATCGTCGCAGACTAGGTCCGCCCGTGGCACCGCTCAAGCGCGGATTGCAACAGGGCAGCTCTTTGCGTACCAACCCCGCCATGGCCACGTCTCAAGCCCCCGTTTTGTTCGACCGCGCAACCTTGCGCGCGCGGCAGGCGCGCGCCGTGAAGCAGGGCGCCGCGACGTTTATGCGGGATCGCGTCGGCAACGATCTGGTCGACCGCCTGCAAGCGGTGCTGCGAAAATTCGACAGTCCGGTCGATATCGGCACCGCCGGCGGGCTTGCGGGCTTCCCGCATCTCGATCTGCCCGATGATGAAACGATCGGCCTGCCGCTTGCGCCGGCCTCGATCGATCTCGCGGTGTCGGCGCTGGCGTTCCAGCTGGTCAACGATCTGCCGGGCGTTCTTACGCAAATCCGCCGGGCGCTGAAACCGGACGGGCTGTTGCTCGCCGCGATGCTCGGTGGCGATACGCTGACCGAATTGCGGCAGAGCTTCGCCGCCGCCGAGACCGAGATCGAGGGCGGCGTGTCACCGCGCGTGGCGCCGTTCGCCGATCTGCGCGATGTCGGCGCGCTCTTGCAACGCGCGGGGTTTGCCTTGCCCGTGACGGATGTCGATCGCCTCGTCGTGCGTTATGATTCGGCCTTCGCGCTGATGAAGGATTTGCGGGCGATGGGCGCGACCAACGTGCTGGTCGAGCGCCGTCGCACGCCGCTGCGCCGCGCGACGTTACTCCGGATGGCCGAGATCTACGCCGAACGCTTCGCCGATCCGGATGGTCGCATCCGCTCCACGTTCGACGTGATCTGGCTGTCGGCCTGGGCGCCGCATGAGAGTCAGCAAAAGCCGCTCAAGCCGGGCAGCGCGAAAGCAAGTTTGGCGGATGCGGTGCGGGGGACCAAGACGTAGCTCTTGCCCGGCGCGGTGCGGCACGTTTGGGCACCTCGCAGAACCGGGGCACCAGAGGCTACCCCAACAGATCGATCAGGTGCGGGATCAGCGGGATGTCCGCCGCCGGCATCGGAAAATCGCGGAGCTTGTTGGCGCGGACCCAGGCCAGCGTCTGGCCTTCGCGCGCGGCGGCGGTGCCGTCCCAGCGCCGGCAGATATAGAGCGGCATCAGCAAATGGAAATCGTCATAAACGTGGCTGGCGAAGGTCAGGGGCGCCAGACAGGCTTCCTTCACCTCGATGTTGATCTCCTCGCGCAACTCGCGAATGAGCGCGGCCTCCGGCCTTTCACCGGCCTCAAGCTTGCCGCCGGGAAATTCCCACAGGCCCGCGAGCGTCTTGCCCGGAGGGCGCTGCGCGATCAGCACGCGGTTGTCCGCATCGATCAAGGCGCAAGCGACGACGAGGACGAGTTTCATGAATCCCAACCGTCATTCCGGAGCGCGGGCGTCTCTGCGTGCGAGAACCGCGACGTGCAATTGCCATTCACTTCGGCAGCGTCGTCGATCCCATCAAAGCCTGATCGATGGCGCGGGCGCAGAGCCGGCCTTCGCGAATTGCCCAGACGACGAGCGACTGGCCGCGACGCATGTCGCCGGCGGAGAATACTTTCGGCAGCGAGGTCTGATAATCCGAGGTGTTGGCCTTGACGTTGCCGCGCGGATCGAGTTCGACGCCGAGCGACTTCAGCAAACCGTCGTGCACGGGATGGACAAAGCCCATCGCCAGCAACACGAGGTCCGCCTGAAGCGTGAACTCGCTGCCGGGAATCGGCTTGAACGTCTCGTCCACCTTCACGCAATTCAGCTTCTCGACTCGGCCGTCCGCGCCGGTGAAGGTCTGCGTCAGCACGGCGAATTCGCGACGCGCGCCTTCGGCCTGCGATGACGAGGTCCGCATCTTCATCGGCCAGTTCGGCCAGGTCAGGCCTTTGTTTTCGCGCTCCGGCGGCGCGGTCATGATCTCGATCTGGGTCACGGACTTGGCGCCCTGACGGAACGAGGTGCCGATGCAATCCGAGCCGGTGTCGCCGCCGCCGATCACGACGACATGCTTGCCGGTGGCGAGAATGTCGGGCTGGTCGCCAAGAGCTTCATTGCCGACGCGGCGATTTTGTTGGGGCAGGAAATCCATCGCAAAATGTATGCCGGCCAACTCGCGGCCGGGGATCGGCAGATCGCGCGCGAATTCCGCGCCGCCGGTCAGCGCCACGGCGTCGTATTTCGCGAGCAGCTCTTTCGGATCGATCGCGCCCGGTGTCCCGCCACCGACCGCCGCGCCATAATGGAACGTGACGCCTTCGGCTTCCATCTGCGTCACCCGTCGATCGATGATGTGCTTCTCCATCTTGAAGTCGGGGATGCCGTAACGCAGCAAGCCGCCGGCCTTCTGAAATTTCTCGTAGACGTGGACGTCGTGTCCGGCGCGCGCGAGTTGTTGCGCGGCCGCCATGCCGGCGGGACCAGCGCCGACGACGGCGACGCTGCGGCCGGACTTCTTCGGCGCGAGCTCAGGCTTGACCCAGCCGTTATCCCACGCGCGATCGACGATCGCGCATTCGATGGTTTTGATCGTGACCGGATTGTCGTCGATGTTGAGGGTGCAGGAGGCCTCGCACGGCGCGGGGCAGATGCGGCCGGTGAATTCGGGAAAATTGTTGGTCGAGTGCAGGTTGCGCGAGGCTTCTTCCCAGTTGCCGCCATAGACCAGATCGTTGAAATCCGGAATCTGGTTGTTGACCGGGCAGCCGGGCGTGCCCGGCGCGACGGCGCCGGTGCCGTGGCAATAGGGAATACCGCAATTCATGCAGCGCGCGGCCTGATCGCGGGTGTCGTCCTCGCTCAGCGGGATCACGAACTCTTTGAAATCCTGAATGCGCTCGGCGACCGGCGCATATTTCCGGTCGTGACGCTCGATCTCGAGAAAACCCGTTGCCTTGCCCATGAAATCCGACGCCCCTTTATACTTGCACCACCGTCATCCCGATGAGGCGCTGCTTCAGCGCCGTCTCGAAGGATGAGCCGCGAAAACCTTGTCCCGTCGCCCTTCGAGACGCGCGCCAAGAACGAGCGCGCTGCTCAGGGTGACGAGCGCTGTATTGTCTACGCCCCGATCGCGATCTTCGGCTCGGCGTCCGCATTCGCACGCAGTTCGCGCAAGGCGCGGCGGTATTCGACCGGCATCACTTTGCGGAATTTCGGCAGATACGTGGTCCAGTTCGCCAGAATGTGCTGCGCCTTCTTCGAGCCCGCGAGCTTGGCATGTCGCGTGATCAGCACATGCAGGCGTTCGATGTCAGCGCCCAGCAGGTTGGCGAACACATCGACGCGGCCATGCGCGTCGAGATCGCCTTCCTGATGATAGGCGTTCGCGTTGATCATCTCTTCCGAGAGGACCGGTTCGAGTTCGACCATCGCCATGTTGCACAGCTTCTCGAAGCCGCCGTCCTCGTCGAGCACGTAAGCGACGCCGCCCGACATGCCGGCCGCGAAGTTGCGCCCGGTCTTGCCGAGCACGACCACGATGCCGCCCGTCATGTATTCGCAGCAATGATCACCGGCGCCCTCGACGACGGCGATCGCGCCCGAGTTACGCACGGCGAAGCGTTCGCCGGCGACGCCGCGGAAATAGCATTCGCCCTCGATGGCGCCATACATCACGGTGTTGCCGACGATGATCGATTCTTCCGGCACGATCCCTGAGTTTGCCGGAGGCCGCACGATGATGCGCCCGCCCGACAGGCCCTTGCCGACATAGTCGTTGCCTTCGCCCTCGAGGTCGAAGGTGATGCCGCGACACAGCCAGGCGCCGAACGCCTGGCCCGCCGTGCCCTTGAAGGACACATGGATCGTGTCGTGCGGCAGGCCGGCGTGGCCGTAGAGCTTGGCCACCGTGCCGGCCAGCATCGCGCCGGTCGAGCGGTTGGTGCTGTTGATCTCGCTGTCGAATTTGACCGGTGCGCCGCGATCGATCGCGGGCTGCGCCTGGGCAATCAACTTGCGATCGAGCACGGCTTCGAGGTGATGGTCCTGCGTTTCGGTCTGATAGATCTTCTGGCCGGGCAATTCGGGCTGCCGCACGAACAGCTTGGAAAAGTCGAGCCCCTTGGCTTTCCAGTGCGCGACCAATGTGGACTGGTCGAGCATCTGGGTCTGGCCGACCATCTCGTTGAAGTTGCGGTAGCCGAGTTGCGCCATGATCCCACGGACTTCCTCGGCGACGAAGAAGAAGTAGTTGATGACGTGCTCGGGTTGGCCGGTGAAGCGCTTGCGCAGCACTGGATCCTGGGTCGCGACGCCGACCGGACAAGTGTTGAGATGACACTTCCGCATCATGATGCAGCCCGCCGCGATCAACGGCGCCGTGGCGAAACCGAATTCATCCGCGCCGAGCAGCGCGCCGATCACGACGTCGCGGCCGGTCCGGAAGCCACCATCGACCTGAACAACGATACGGCTGCGCAGCCGCTCGCGCACCAGCGTCTGATGCGTTTCGGCGAGGCCGATTTCCCACGGCGATCCGGCGTGCTTGATCGAGGTCAGCGGTGATGCGCCGGTGCCGCCCTCGAAACCCGCGATGGTGACGTGATCCGCGCGCGCCTTGGCGACGCCGGCGGCGACCGTGCCGACGCCGATCTCGGAGACGAGCTTGACCGAGACCTGACCGGTCGGATTGACGTTCTTCAGGTCGTAGATGAGCTGGGCGATATCCTCGATCGAGTAGATGTCGTGATGCGGCGGTGGCGAAATCAGGCCGACGCCCGGCGTCGAATGCCGCACCTTGGCAATCGTCGCGTCGACCTTGTGGCCGGGCAATTGTCCGCCTTCGCCGGGCTTGGCGCCCTGCGCCATCTTGATCTGCATCATGTCGGAATTGACGAGATATTCCGTCGTCACGCCGAAGCGGCCCGAGGCGACCTGCTTGATCGCCGAGCGCATCGAGTCGCCGTTGGCCATTGGCTTGTAGCGGTCGGATTCTTCGCCGCCCTCGCCGGTGTTCGACTTGCCGCCGATGCGGTTCATCGCGATTGCCAGCGTGGTATGGGCCTCGCGCGAGATCGAACCATAGGACATCGCGCCGGTCGCGAACCGCTTGACGATGTCGGCGACGGATTCGACCTCGTCGATCGGCACCGGCTTGCGCTTCTCGTCCTCGGCGGATTTCAGCTTGAACAGCCCGCGCAGCGTCAGCAGACGTTCGGATTGCTCGTTGAGAATCCGCGCGAAGGCTTGGTAGCGCTCCTGCGAGTTGCCGCGCACGGCATGCTGCAAGGTCGAGACCGACTCGGCGGTCCAGGCATGGTCCTCGCCGCGCGTGCGATAGGCGTATTCGCCGCCGACATCGAGCGCGGTCTTGTAAACCAGCGCGTCGCCGAACGCTTCGGCGTGGCGGCGTACCGTTTCCTCGGCGATTTCGGGCAGGCCGACGCCTTCGATCTGGGTATGGGTGCCGACGAAATACTTCGCGACGAAGTCCGCCTTCAGACCGACCGCGTCGAAGATCTGCGCGCCGCAATAGGACTGGTAGGTCGAGATGCCCATCTTCGACATGACCTTGAGCAGGCCCTTGCCGATCGACTTGATGTAGCGCTTGACCAGCTCATGGTCTTCGAGCTTGCCGGGCAACTTGTCCTTCATCGCGATGATGGATTCGAACGCCAGATAGGGGTTGATCGCTTCCGCGCCGTAGCCCGCGAGGCAGGCGAAGTGATGTACCTCGCGCGGCTCGCCGGACTCGACAACGAGGCCCACCGAGGTGCGCAGGCCGGTGCGGATCAGATGATGATGCACCGAGGCGCAGGCGAGCAGCGACGGGATCGGAATTCGGTCCGAGCCGGCGATGCGGTCCGACAGGATGATGATGTTGACGCCCTCGCGCACGGCGGCTTCCGCGCGCGCGCTGAGTTCGTCGAGCACCTGTTCGAGGCCCGCTGCGCCGAAGCCGGCATGGAATGTGGTGTCGAGCGTGCGCGAGACGAAATGCGAATCCGCGACATCGCCGATCGAGCGGATCTTTTCGAGATCCGCGTCGGTCAGGATCGGCTGGCGCACTTCGAGGCGCTTGGTGCTGGCCATGCCGGTCAGGTCGAGCAGGTTCGGACGCGGTCCGATGATCGACACCAGGCTCATGACGAGTTCTTCGCGGATCGGATCGATCGGCGGATTGGTCACCTGCGCGAAGTTCTGTTTGAAATAGGTGAACAACGGCTTCGGCTTGTCCGATAGCGCCGAGATCGGCGTGTCGTTGCCCATCGAGCCGGAGGCCTCTTCACCGGTCGCGGCCATCGGCGCCATCAGGATGCCGACGTCTTCCTGCGTATAGCCGAACGCCTGTTGGCGATCGAGCAGCGGCAGATTCGAGCGCATGCCCTTGGCCGGCGCGTCGGGCAATTCTTCGAGCACGATCTGGGTGCGGTCGAGCCATTCGCGATAGGGATGGCTGGAGGCGAGCTGCGCCTTGATCTCGTCGTCCGGGATCAGTCGCCCCTGGTCGAGATCGACCAGCAGCATCTTGCCGGGCTGCAAGCGCCACTTGGTGATGATGTCTTCTTCCGGAATTTTCAGCACGCCCATTTCGGACGCCATGATGATGCGGTCGTCTTTGGTGACGAGATAGCGCGCCGGCCGCAACCCGTTGCGATCGAGCGTGGCGCCGATCTGGCGACCGTCGGTGAAGGCGAGCGCGGCCGGGCCGTCCCACGGCTCCATGATCGCGGCGTGATATTCGTAGAAGGCGCGGCGCGTCTCATCCATCAACGGATTGCCGGCCCAGGCTTCCGGAATCATCATCATCACCGCGTGGGCGAGCGAATAGCCGCCCTGAACGAGGAATTCGAGGCCGTTGTCGAAGCACGCGGTATCCGACTGACCTTCGTAGGAGATCGGCCACAACCGGCTGATATCCTTGCCGAACAGGTCCGAACTGACGGATGCCTGACGCGCCGCCATCCAGTTGACGTTGCCACGCAGCGTGTTGATCTCGCCGTTATGCGCGACCATGCGATAGGGATGCGCCAGCGACCAGGTCGGGAACGTGTTGGTCGAAAACCGCTGATGCACCAGCGCCAGCGCGCTGATGAAATCGGCTTCGTGCAGATCCGGATAGTAGCTGCCGAGCTGGTCGGCGAGGAACATGCCCTTGTAAATGACGGTGCGGCACGACATCGAGACCGGATAATAGCCCGACAGGCCGCGCTCGCGGCGCTGATAGATCGCCTGCGAGATCGACTTGCGGAGGATATAAAGGCGACGCTCGAAATCGTCGTCGGTCTTGATCGCGTTGCCGCGCCCGATGAAGACCTGCATGTTGCCGGGCTCGGTCGGCTTCACGGTCTCGCCGAGCGAGGAGTTGTCGGTCGGGACGTTGCGCCAACCGAGCAGCACCAGCCCTTCGGATTTAATCTGGTCAGCGATGATGCTCTTGATGACGTTGCGCCACGACACGTCGCGCGGCATGAACAGCGCCCCGACGGCGTATTTGCCGGGCTCGGGCAACGTGAAGCCAAGCTCCTTGGCCTTGCGCGCAAAGAAATCGTGCGGGATCTGCACGAGAATGCCGGCGCCGTCGCCGGCGCGTGGATCCGCGCCGACGGCGCCGCGATGTTCGAGATTGCACAGGATGTTGATCGCGTCGGCCACGATCTGGTGCGATTTCTTGCCTTTGATGTTGGCGATGAAGCCGACGCCGCACGCGTCCTTTTCCTGCGACGGATCGTAAAGGCCGTAAGCCGGCGGCCGCCAGCTATGCAGCTCGCGCGCGGGTTCGACAGGTGTCGACGCCGGGTCCACGGCCAACGCATCCAATCCGATGGTGTCGCGCTCGAACGTCGATCCGCTCATGTCAATCCTCTCGCCCGAACTTGGGGCCACTGGTCGTCAAACCCGGCGCAGCCTTGGCGGTCGCGGCACACCCTGACAAACCGGGGCCACCGCTCGCGCGCGAGCTACAATGTGCGATGTCAAAGCCGGCGTCCCACGTCCTTGCAGGATGGCCGGCGCGCCAGCATGCCGTCACTTGTCTTTTGCCGCAATTCGTCCCTCTGCCACAATCGGTTGCTGCAATCCTCGTGCCGGATCGCTGCGATATGCGACATAAAATTGCGACAGTGATGCTGTCCTAAGAAGGACATTGCCAAATTTTTTTCTAGCACACAAGCGCGGACGAGTCGTGATCTTAAGGGGATCGGCGCTCGCCGGCGTTGCAAACCATCGACACGCGCGCCGTGAATTGAGGGCAAAGGCGCCGTGTTCCGGCCCAAGGTCCGCCGGAATCCGCCGCGACCCTGAGTTTCACCGGCCATCGTCGGCAAGGGTGCCTTTCAGCAGGTCGAATGACCGCGAAAGGCAGCGTCAGGCGCGGGGGCGTCAACAGGAGTGGTGAGTGATGAAGATTCGGGTGGGGTTGATCGCGGCGGGGATCGCGATCAGTGCGGGCGCGGCTTCGGCACAGGGCATCTATCCACGTGGCGGTTACGGCGTGGCGTCTGATTTCGGCGCGCCCTACGCCGATGAGCCGCCTTATGCGGCGTTGCCGCGGGAGGAACCGCGGCTGTTGCAGCCGCGCGTGTATGGTCCGCGCTATGGCGAGCGCGGTTATGACCAGCCCGGTTACGCGCCGGCCGTGCTGCCGCCGACGGCGGTCTACGGTATCCTGCGCGACAGCGGCTACTCGCCGCTCGGCATCCCGCAACAACGTGGCTTCGTCTATACGATTTCCGTGATCTCACCTGACGGTGACGACGGCCGTCTCGTGATCGACGCCCGCACGGGGCGCATCTTGCGGTTTTTGCCGGCCTATCGGATGGGCGACCGGATGAGTCAGGACATCACCGTTTCCTATGGACCGGCCGGTCCGGTGCCGCCGCTTGCGACATTGAATGGTGCGCCGCGCCCACCGTTGGCGGTGCCGCGCTTGGCAAGCCGGTCGCCAAACGTGCCGTTGCCGAAGCCGATGCCGGCCCGTGCCGTCGCGACACCGGCGCAGCCGGTCGCGACGAAAGCGGTTGCCGCGCCGGCGTCGAAGCCGGCCGACGCGCAGGCGTCTATTCAGAAGCCGGCGGAGCCACCCGCCGTTCCGGCCACGCCACCTGCCGTGATCGAGGCCAGGACGGACGCCAAACCGGAAAACCGGCCGCCGGCTCCGACGTCACAGGAGATGCCGCCGGTTCAGGGATTCGAGTGATCGCAAAAATCGCCCCGGTGTTCCGGGGCGTTTCGTTTGGGTCAAGCGGTTCGGCGTTACGCCGCGACCTTCTCGGCGGAGGCGTCGACAACCTGAGTGGCCGATGTCGCGTTGGCGATTCCGATCGGAATGCTGCGCGGCTTCTTCGCCTCGGGAATCTCGCGCACGAGATGGACATGCAGCAAGCCGTTTTCGAGCGAGGCGTTCTTCACATGCACGAAATCGGCGAGCTGGAAGGCGCGCTCAAAGGCGCGGGCGGCGATGCCGCGATAGAGCACCTCGGCCTTCGCGCCATTCTCGTTGGCGGATTTCTCGCCTCTGATCGTCAGCGTGTTTTCCTTAGCGACGATGGACAGCTCGGCCTGCGAGAAGCCGGAGACGGCGACGCTGATGCGATAGTCGTTTTCGCCGGTGCGTTCGATATTGTAGGGCGGATAACCTGACGCGGTGTCGCCGGTCGCTTGGTCGAGCAGCGAAAACAGCCGGTCGAAACCGACGGTGGAGCGATAAAACGGGGTGAGATCATAGCGAGTCATAGGATAAGTCCTCCGTTGAGCGACTGAATGAAACCCGCCCGCCATTGGGCCGGGCCTCGTCTCGTGCAGCCTGCTAGTGTCGGCCTGCACGACAGTGATATGGGAGAGGCTCAAAGCTGTTCAAGGGTCCGCGAGAGCCGGCTTGAAAATTTGGACGGCTTGATTTTGCTGGTGTTTCCTCTGTCCGGTCCCGCCATGACGCTGATTTCCATTCCCGCCAATCCGGTGCCCGACAATGTCGTCAGCGGCACCATCAAGGCCTCCGACGGCGTCGAACTGCGTTTCGCGCGATGGGCGCCGCCGACCCGTCGCAAGGGAACGGTCTGCCTGTTCACCGGGCGCGGCGAATGCATCGAGAAATATTTCGAGACGGTCCGCGATCTGCGCGATCGCGGCTTCGCGGTGGCGATGATCGACTGGCGCGGGCAGGGCCATTCGGCGCGCCGGCTGCGCGATTCCCGCAAGGGCCATGCGCGCGATTTCGCCGACTTCGAATTGGATGTGGAAGCCTTGATGCAGCACGTCGTGCTGCCCGACTGCCCGCCGCCGTATTTTGCTCTGGCGCATTCGATGGGCGGCGCGGTGATGCTGCGCGTCGCGCACTCCGGCAAGCGTTGGTTCGATCGCATGGTGCTGTCCGCGCCGATGATCGACCTGCCCGGCCGTTCGACGACGTTGCCGGTGCGAATGATCGTGCGTGCGTTGCGCTGGCTCGGACGCGGCGGCCAGTATGTGCCCGGCGGCACCGACACGCTGACCGGCACCGGGCCTTTCCTGGACAATACGCTGACCAGCGATCCGGTGCGTTACGCGCGCAATGCCGCGATCTTGGCGGAAGACCCGACGCTCGGCATCGCCTCACCAACGGTGGCTTGGGCGGATACGGCTTTTCGCGCCATCGTCGAGTTTCGCGCGGCCGACTATCCCGCGGCGATCCGGCAGCCGATCCTGATGATGGCCGCGAGCCATGACACCATCGTTTCGACGGCGGCGATCGAGGAATTCGCCTATCATCTGCGCGGCGGGTCGCATCTTGTCATCGCCGGCAGCCGCCACGAAATCTTGCAGGAACAGGATCGCTACCGGCAGCAATTCTGGGCGGCGTTCGATGCGTTCATTCCGGGCACGCCGTTGTATTGAGGGCTGCCGTCATTGCGAGGCGCATCATCTCGCTTCGCTGATCGGCGGCAAGGATGGCGTTGCGCATGTCGGCGAAGATCTTGCCATGCCAGTCCGTCAGCCCTTCGATTAACTGTTGCCATGGTGTCATGTCAGAATTTTTTTCATGTACACACGCATCAGGCCGATCGCCTCGCCGCGATGGGTTTCGACATAGCCCAGCCGCCGGTACAGCGCGATATTCTCGGTCATGATATCCTGCGTGTAGAGCCGGATCGTCTTGAGGCTTGCGGCACGCGCCTGATCTTCGGCAAATCGCATCAGTGTCTTGCCGACGCCGCGCCTCTGTGCGCCCGGCGCCACCGCGATATTGTCGAGCAGCATCGCGTCAGCTTCAGGGATCATGACCAGCACGCCCAGGATGGCGCTGTCGTCTTCAAGAACGTTGACGCGCCGATCGCGTATCAAGGCGCGATAGTCGTCGCGCATCGGGCCCGGCACCTTGGCGTTGCGCGCGATGTAGATCGCATAGGCGTCATTGACCAGATTGGTGACGGCGGCCACATCGGCGCGGGTCGCGAGTCGGATCATGGCATTGGCCCCATCTCGGGTTCGTCGTAACGTACCGCAAGGCAACGCGATGGGTAAGCTATGTTCGGCATTCACGATCTCTGGCTGTTCGTTGTCGCATGCGTTCTGCTGAACATCACGCCAGGCCCGGACACAGCCTATATCGTCGGCCGCGGCGTGCAGTTCGGCTGGCGCGGCGGCGTCGCGGCGGCGTTCGGCATCAGCGCGGGTTGTCTGGTCCATGTTTTCGCGGCGGCGATCGGGTTGTCGGCGGTATTGGCGGCCTCATCCACGGCGTTTCTGGCCGTGAAACTGATCGGTGCCGGGTATCTGCTTTACGTCGGCGTCAAGATGATCCTGTCGCGGCCCTCGGGTGAGGTGGCAGAGCCCGACGCAAAGCCCGTGATGTCGCTCCATCAGGTGTTCGGGCAGGGCGCTCTGACCAACGCGCTCAATCCAAAAGTGGCGTTGTTCTTTCTCGCGTTCCTGCCGCAATTCGTCAATGCGGCTGCGCCGAGCAAGCCGCTCGCCTTCATCGTGCTTGGAATGATCTTCATCACGACGGGAACGTTGTGGGGCCTCGGCGTCGCGGCTTTCGCTGCGAAAGCGGCGGGCCGCGTGCGACGCTCCGGTCGCGCGATGCGGTGGATCAACCGCGCGCTCGGCGTGGTCTTCATCGGCATGGGCATCCGCGTCGCGATGGCCGAGGCGCGTTAGCGCGCCGCGAGCACCGCGATCAGCGCGCTGATCGACAGATAGACGCCGAGCAACAGCATCGCGATCAGAAACCAGCGGCGGAACGTATCCGGCTGCATTTTGGTTCGCACCGATTGCCCGAGAAACATTCCGGCGAAGGCCGCGATCATGGCAATGACGCCTGGCAATGCGGTCGAGGCATTGAGCAGGCCCGCGCTGGTCAGATTGAATGCCTGCGCTAGCGTCGCCACGGTGAAGAACACGCCGAGCGCCTGCACCAGCTCGTCTTTCTCCATGCCGATCGCCTGCATGAACGGCATCGACGGAATCACCTGCACGCCGGTCGCGGCCGCCACGATGCCGGTCACGCCCCCGACGAGGCCGCCGATCCACTTCTCGTCGCGCGGCGCCACCGTGAAACGCAATTTGGTGAGGCCGATGACGGCGTAGATCGCGAGCAGCACACCGAGCACGATGGTGCCGTCCTTCGCGTAAGGCCCGGTCATCAGCCCGGCGCCGGCCCAGATGCCGATCGCGGTGCACAGCATCAGCGGCCACAGCCGCCGGATGATGTCACGCAGATAGGAGCCGACGAAGGTCTGCCAGATATTGGTGACGATCGCCGGTACGATGACGATGGTCAGCGCCTGCACCGGCGTCATCGAGACGGCCAGCAGGCCCATCGAGACGGTCGGAAGGCCGAGGCCGATGACGCCCTTGACGAAGCCGGCCAGCATGAAGACGGCGGCGATCACGATAAGAAAAGAATCAAACATGGCGGCACATTGACCGATCTGAAAACCAGGCACAATCTGGCACGCGCGAAGCCAGCCTTCGCCGCGCGCGAATCCACACTTGGGGATGCGATGCATTTCGATCTGATCGACCTGCGGCTGTTCGTGGCGGTCGCCGATGCCGGCAGCATCACCCATGGAGCCCGGCGCGCCAATCTCGCGCTCGCCTCGGCCAGCGCGCGGATGACGCGGCTCGAACGCGTGATGGGCACGCCGTTGTTCGTTCGCAGTCGACGCGGCGTCACGCTCACGGCCGCCGGCGAAAGCCTGCGCGACCATGCGCGGGTCGTGCTCAATGATATCGATGCGATGCGCGGCGATATGGCGGCGCATGCGCGCGGCCTGCGCGCGACGGTGCGTCTGCTGACCAACACCGCCGGCCTGTCCGAGCATCTGCCGCAGCCGCTTGCCGGGTTTCTGCGCGCGCATCCGACGATCAATATCGATGTCGAGGAGCGCGAGAGCGCCGACATCGTCGCGGCGATCGCGGCTGGCGCGGCCGATATTGGACTCGCCATCGGTCGGGATTTGCCGCCCTCCGTTACCGGCTATCCGTTCTGCCGCGATCGTTTGATGCTGGCGGTGCCGGCCGGGGATGCGCTGGCGAAGCGGCGCGTCATTGCCTTCGCCGAGCTGCCGGACCGCGATTTCGTCGGGCTCGACGGCGGCAGCGCCTTGCAGGCGCATCTCGCCGCGCGGGCGGCGCATCTCGGCAAGCGGCTCAGGTTTCGCGCGCGGCTGAAGAGTTTCGATGCGGTGTGTCAGATGGTGGCGACCGGAATCGGGCTGGCGATCGTGCCCGAAGCGGCGATCCGGCGCTGCGCACGGACGATGCCGATCAAGGCGATCAGGCTGAGCGACGCATGGGCGTCGCGCGATCTGGTGATTTGCGTGCGCGATCAAGGACGGTTATCGGCGCCCGTTCGCGATCTCGTCGCCCATCTGCGCCACGCCGCCGTCAGGCCGAACTGACACTCAGATCAGCGTGGCCTCGTGCTCGACCAGCGTCTGGTAGCATTCGCACGACAGCCGTTCGAGCGCGGCGCGGTCGACGATCCGGATCACGCCGCGCGAATAGGTGATGACGCCTTCAAGCTGCATCTTGCCGGCAACCTCGGTGACGGAGGTGCGGCGAACGCCGAGCATTTCGGCGAGCAGCTCCTGCGTCAACGCCACCGTGTCTCCGGCCGCGCGATCGGCGGATTGCAACAGCCAGCGGCAGAATCGCGCTTCGACCGGATGCAGCGCGTTGCAGGCGGCGGTGATGCGCGCCTGCGTCAGCAAAACCTCGTTGTAATTGATGCACAGGGTGCGGAGCGCCTCGCTGGCCGAAACCGCCTTGCGAAAATGCGACGCGGCGATGCGGCTCGCCGTCATCGGCAGCTGCACGACGACCCGCACCAGCGAGCGATGCAACCCGAGGCCAGCCATTCCGCCGACGACACCTTCGCGGCCGACCGTCGCGGTCTCGATGGCCTTGCCGTCGCGCATCACGGCCAAAAGCGACAGCATGCCATCGTGAGGAAAGTAGACGTACTCGACTTCCTCGCTCGCTTCCAGCAACACCACATTCTGCTTATAAGAAGCGATCGTCAGATGCGATGCAATCAGGCTGAACTGATCACGCGGAAGAGTAGCAAGAAGTTTGTTGGCTATCGAATATGAAGAATATGAAGATGATTGCACTGCGTCATCCGCCCGATCGGTCGGGCATTTGTCCGCAGGAGTTAATCGACGCGCCGAAGGCGTCTGGCGGGAGAGAAATGTATAGAAACATTAGGGCGTTCTGTCGGTCCGAAACCGCGCTTAGTTCCATTTGATCTGACAGAGCGGAAAACCGACAAACACTTGAGAGATCAGCGTCGGTGCGCTCGGGCTTGCAACGACGCTCGAATTTGTGTCCGTTGTTGTGTCCGCATGCGGACAGATCCAACCGCGCGGATGCCGCGATAACCAGTGATGACGTTCGTGTCGTCTGCTCAGGGCTGTTCGGTCACGCGCATCCGTCATGAGACGTCGCGCTGGGCCTGTTCGCAATCACTTAATCGGACTGGACCGTATCGCTTGCGGGCACAGCCATCGACCGAGAGCGTAAGCCGATGCCGCAGCGTTAGCGATCAAATTCGCGCGGTGCCGAGACGATCAGTTCTGCGCCTTCATTTCGCCTGACGACAAATAGCCTTTCATCTCGGCGGCGCTACGCAGCTGCATCGCCTTGCGGATGGCTTCTTCGCGCTCTGGACCCGCCGGCATCTCCTGGGCAATCGCCATAGCTTCGGACGCGCGCACGTCCCAATCCCGCGAATCCGCGAATTCGCCTCGTCCTCGCCGCGCCATTCAATACCTCCCGTCAAGTTCCTGACGGGAACATATGTTCGGATTGGCCATTCGTCCGTCCGGTCCCAGACATAAATCGATCGGAATCGTCCGTGAATCTCAGCGATTCAGGTGTGCCAGCGCGGCCGCGTGCACGCGCGCATCGCCGGCGGCGATGATCCGGCCACCGCCTTGCGCGGGCTTGCCTTCCCAGGTCGTGACGATGCCGCCGGCCCCGGTGACGATCGGGATCAAGGCCGCGATATCGTAGGGCTTCAGCTCGGTTTCGATGACCAGATCGAGATGCCCGGCGGCCAGCATGCAATAGGAATAGCAGTCGCCGCCGTAGCGGCTGAGGCGCACATTGTCCTGCACGCGCTCGAACGCCGCGCGGTCGCTGGCATTCATGAGCAGCGGACTTGTCGTGAACATCACCGCTTCCCCCAGCGACGCGCAGCGCCGCACCAGAAGTTTGCGCAAGCCGGACGGGCCGTGATAGTGCGCCGCGCCGTTGTCGCCGCTGAAGCGTTCGCCGATAAACGGCTGATGCATCATGCCGTAGACGGGCGCGCCGTTGTGGAGCAGCGCGATCAGCGTACCCCAGATCGGAAAGCCCGAGATGAAGGATTTGGTGCCGTCGATCGGATCCAACACCCAGACATAATCGGCGTCGTCACGCTCGTTGCCGAATTCCTCGCCGACAATGCCGTGTAACGGGAAATTTTCCCTGATGAGGCGGCGCATGACGGCCTCAGCCGCGCGATCGGCCTCGGTGACAGGATCGAATTCAGACTTGATGGCCTTGTTTTCGATGCCGAGCGATGTACGGAAGAACGGCAGGATGGTCTCGCCGGACACGGTCGCAAGTCGCTCGATGAAGGCGGTGAAATCGATGACCGTCACGACGCTTCTTTCATGGGTATCCGCCGACAGGGGTAGCACGATCTATGTCAGTCCTTACCAACACTTAAGCGGCGCGCCTAATGAGCCAGCGAGATGTTTTCAGGTCATTTCTGGCCACCGGAGGATCGTTTCAGACGGTTCCCAACGGTCATTCCGACGTCGTTTCAACTAAATCGCTGATTTGATTATGGAATTTTATGACGGCGTGGCTACGTTTTTACAGGACAGACATGCGCGCGGCGCATGAGGATTTCACGAAAACCACTTGCCTTTTGTGCGGCGCGGTCGCATATTGTTGCGGTGCGGTAACGCCTCGCGTTATCGCTGCCCTCCTTGGGCGTTTCCTCCCTAGACTTGGGCCGCTTGTTTATCGAGCGGCCCTTTTTTTCTTTTCCGCTCCGTTGGTTTGATCTCAGCCCTGATCCGATCATTTCCGACTATTCGGCGGCAGCCGCGACTGGCCTCAGATCGCCAAGTTCGAGCGTCGCGATCGCATCGGCCAGCACGGCGAAATCAGCAGCCACCTTGGCGAACCGCGGACCGCGTTCGCGGCGGCGTTCGTCCATATAGATCGCGCGATTGAGCTCGATCTGGATGGTGTGCAACCCCGCGGCGGGATTGCCATAATGCTCAGTGATAAAACCGCCGGCATAAGGCTTGTTGCGGCCGACCGAATAACCCAGTTCGCGCAAGGTGCGCTCGACCAGATCCGGAAGCTGCGGCGCGCAGCTCGTGCCGTAACGGTCGCCGATGACCACATCCGGCCGACGAGGTTCGTCGCGGGTGATGCCGACTGATGGCATCGAATGGCAATCCACCAGAATCACCGTGCCGAACTTCTGATGCGCCGTCGCGATCAGCCGACGCAGCGCGCGATGATAAGGCTTATAGAGCGCCTCGATGCGGGCCAGGCCATCATCGACGTCCAGCCGCTCGCGATAGATGTCCTGCCCGTCACCGACCACCCGCGGGATGGTGCCGAGGCCGCCGGCGACACGCATCGAACGGGTGTTGACGTAGCTCGGCAGCCGCCCCGCGAACATACGCGGATCAAGCTCGTAAGGCTCGCGATTGACGTCGACGTAGGAGCGCGGGAAATGCACGCGGACAACAGGAAAGCCGCGATGGCTCAGATCGCCGATCAGCTCGTCCATGAAGGAATCTTCGGAACGACGCAGGGCCGCGACATCGATTCGCGAGGCGTCGAGAAAGGCCTGCGGATAGACCGAGCCCGAATGCGGCGAATTGAAAATTACCGGCGCGCGCCATCGCGGCGGTTCGTCGATCTCGAACGGCGGCGCGAACGCGGCGTCTGGATTGGTCATGTTCGGCCGGTCGCAGGAGTTGGAAGCATTCGCGGACGCCTGTTGAGGCGGCATTGTCGGATTTGGCGGCCGATCTGCCAAGCAAAAAAATGTTGCGCGGGCCGCGTTCCGGCTAGACTTACCGTGAGCCGGCAAAAATTCACTGCAAATTTACCATCCGTCTGGCTTAGTCGCTGAAGTGTCCCTCTCATCCGGTTCGGCCAGAAACGTCATGCACAAAATTCTCCTCGCCGAAGACGACAACGATATGCGCCGGTTCCTGGTCAAGGCGCTGGAAAACGCCGGTTTCCAGGTCTCGTCCTTCGACAACGGCATGTCGGCCTATCAGCGGCTGCGCGAGGAGCCGTTCGAGATGCTTCTGACCGACATCGTGATGCCGGAAATGGACGGCATCGAGCTGGCGCGTCGCGCCTCCGAACTCGATCCCGACATCAAGATCATGTTCATCACTGGCTTCGCGGCCGTGGCGCTGAATTCGGATTCGGACACGCCGAAAAACGCCAAGGTCTTGTCCAAGCCGGTTCACTTGCGCGAACTCGTCAGCGAAGTGAACAAGATGCTGGCGAGCGCGGCCTGAACCGGGCCGACCGCCGATACCGGATTTCGGCGTCTGCCGCCTTGCGGGCCTGCGCGCAAGCCGATATAGGGACGCCACCCGTGACGTTAGGACAGGGCGCGTAGCTCAGCGGGAGAGCACCTCGTTGACATCGAGGGGGTCACAGGTTCGATCCCTGTCGCGCCCACCATTCCCGTCCCGTTGCTGACCAGATTTTAAGACCGACGGCGGTCCGCCTCGCTCCGGAGATCGCGCCGTGCTTCCAAGACGTCTGATCGATACGGCCCAGGTGCCCGGTGGCGGTGCCGATCTGCGCCTGATGCAGCGCGGCTCCGAATTTTCGATCATGCTTGGTCAGAACGAACTGATGAGCAGCCGGCTGTCCGGATCGGAAGAGGCGCTTGCCACCTTGGCTTGCCGGCAATTGCAATCGACCACAGCGCCGCGACTGCTGATCGGCGGTCTCGGCATGGGCTTCACCTTGCGCGCGGCGCTCAAGGTGCTCGGTCCAAAGGCGGTGATCGTCGTTGCCGAACTGGTGCCGGCGGAGGTGCGATGGGAGCGGGGACCGATGGCCGAGCTGTTCGGCGCCAGCATGACCGATCCGCGCGTGACGATTCGTGAAGGCGATGTCGGCGATATCATCGGCGAAACGGGCGCGACCTATGACGCCATTTTGCTCGACGTCGATAATGGGCCCGAAGGGCTGACCCGCGAGTCGAACTCGTTGCTGTATGGCTCGGCGGGATTGAGCGCGGCCCGCGCGGCGCTGGTGCCGGGTGGCGTTCTGGCCGTGTGGTCGTCGTTTCCCGATCCGCGCTTCACGAAAAAGCTGCGCGACGCCGCGTTCGAGGTCAACGAGATCAGCCTGCGCGCGACCGGCAAAGGCGGCGGCGCGCGTCATGTCATCTGGATGGCGACGAAGCCGGCCTCGCGCGCCTTGGACGGAACGTCGATCGAGGACCGCGATAGCTAGCGCCGGAATGCCGGCAGGCCCGGCCCGCACAACGCGATGAACGTCTCGATGTTGCGGCCCAGGGCCGCTATTCGCTCATCAGCCGAAAGACCCGCCACACCGTCACGTGCGGCATTCTTCAACAGCACGTACGCAACGCCGCTGTCGAAAGCGAAATCCTGCGGCCCGCTCGGCCTGCCGTCGTCGCTTTCGACCTCGACGCGACCACATAGAGCATCGTCATGCGTGCCCGGCACGACGCGTAGCGAGGAAAACACGGCGCTATCCGGATTTTTCAAGGTCTGCCGAACCGCCTCCTTGGCGCGGCTGCCGAGCGAGATCGCGAACTGGTCGGTGCAACGCAGTCTGGCGCGGCTATCATCGATCGCGGCGCAATCCGCTTCCGACGCGTCGGCTGCGGTGCTGACCCAGCACAGGAGGGCGGCGAGGATCAGCAACCGCGACCAGGAAACGATGCTGGTCATCCCGCAGTTGACCCCGTTTAAAGCCGGATCATGCGCTTGCCGCGATTCTCGCCGGCAAGCAGGCCGATCAAAGCCCGAGGCGTGTTGTCCAACCCGTCGATGACGTCTTCCTGGACCTTCAACTGCCCGGACGAGACCCAGCCTTGCAGGTCTTTCAGGGCCGCGTCGCGCTGGTCCATGTAATCCATCACGATGAAGCCCTCCATGCGCAGGCGCTTGACCACGATCAGGCCGGGAACGCCGCGCGGGCCGGTCGCTGACGGCACGCCGTCATATTGCGAGATCGCGCCGCAGCAGGCGATGCGGCCGCGCAGGTTCATCTGCGCGATGCAGGCTTCCAGAATATCGCCGCCGACATTGTCGAAATAGACGTCGATCCCCTTCGGCGCGGCCGCCTTCAGGGCCTTGAAGGTCGCGCCATCCTTGTAATCGACCGCCGCGTCGAAGCCGAGTTCGCTGACGAGCCAGTCGCATTTGTCCTTGCCACCCGCGATGCCGACGACGCGACAGCCCTTGATCTTGGCGATCTGCCCGACGATCGAACCGACCGAACCGGCCGCCGCCGAAACGACGACCGTCTCGCCTTGCTTGGGCTGGCCGACCTGCAGCAGGCCGAAATAAGCGGTGAGGCCGGCAATGCCGTAGACGCTCAGCAGATGCGTCATCGGCTCCATGCGCGGCAACTTGTTGAGGTGCCTGGCCGGCACGGCGGCATATTGCTGCCAGCCGGTGTCGCCGAACACGATGTCGCCAGCCTTCAGGTCGGGCGAATTCGATGCGATGACTTCCGCGATGCCGCCGCCGGCCATCACCGTATTGGCCTCAACCGCCGAACGATAGGTTGCGCCATGCATCCAGGCGCGGTTGGCGGCATCGAGCGAGATGTAATGCACTTTGAGCAGCGCCTCGCCATCCTTCGCCACGGGCATCGCGGCCTCGGACATCTTGAAGTGATCGACCGACAATTTGCCGGTGGGTTTTTCGACCAGCAGGATCTGGCGGTTCACGGATGCGGACATGTTGGTTTCCCCGGGGCTGCTCTTGTTGTTTGCTAAAACCGCGCGGAAACGGTCAACGGCTTCCTTGATGCGCCTCACGTCGACGCTACTCACGGCGGCGGGCCAGCACAATCGCGATTTTTTCTGGATCGCATTTCGATCGGCTGGCTCGGCGCCGCCAAAACTCGCGCAGGTTAAGTTTTCGCGACACTCCGACGCGTCATCAGGCAGGAGCGGCAACGAGTCCAATCTTGGTGACGCGGCGTTCAAGGCAACGAGGCAATCCAGCCTGTATCGATCGCGAGACAGATTGGATGCTCGCTTCGATGACATTGGCCTCGCCATGTCATCGCGCACGCGCATGACGAACCTTAAAAGAACGCCAACGCCTCGGCATCGCCACCACGCGCGACATGCGCGTATTCGATGGCCACGAACAGCCCGCCGGCGACGTAGATGCGTCGGTTCGTCTCAAGCGCG
>JAQGJY010000291.1 GCA_028290325.1 Tardiphaga sp. | reverse complement strand
TTGCGAAGAAGCGCCGTCGCTTCTCCTGTTGCGTAAAACCAATTTCGATGTGGCGACAGCAAGACGCGATGTGGCTGCGCAAGAGGCATTGCGAGGCGATTCCTGGATCATTTTGTGACATCAAATCCGGCATTTTCGTCATAGTGTCGCCGCAGACGCTGCGATCCGCCCACGCGCCTTGATGATGCCCTACGCTTGTACCGGCGCGTCGCCACGCAACGCTATCGCGAGCTGATGCAGCGGCTTGTCGCGACAGCCTTGGGCTTCGATCGCCGCCACCGTCGCCAGCACGTAATCGCGATTGATGCCGGATTGCCCGTGGCCCTGCCGCACAAAGCGCAATTGCTCGGCGGGTGAAAGTCGGCCGGCATATTGCGCGTGGCCGCGATCGACGACGTAAGCCAACGCGCTGACGCGGTCGCGCGCCTGGTTTTCCAGCCACACCGATCGCATCACCTCGCGATAGACCGATGTCACCTGCTCGCGCTCGCGCAGATAAGCCACCACTTTCGCGCGATGACGCGCGGCGACGCGAAACGCAACGCCGCGACAGGCACCGCCACGATCAAGCCCGAGCACCAGTCCCGGTTTTTCCGGCGTGCCGCGATGCACGAAGGAATAGACGCACAACGCCCGATGCTCGCCGATCAACCGCGCCGGCACCTGTTCGATGAAATCGAATCCCGGCCGCCACATCAGCGAGCCATAACCGAACACCCAAAGGTCGCCTTCGGCGGAGATCGGATCGGGATGTGCGATGGCGGCCATGACGGGTGCGTAGCAGACCTTCAATGTACCGAACAAGCGCCCGCAAAATGTGTGGTAAGACGTCGTTCGAATATTTCGGTTTGGCGTCCCCGGCGCGGGGCGGCGTTTCTACGCTGCTTCGCACCGGATCGTGCCAAATGCTGCCTTCGATTACGATCCCGGGTCGGCGATGCACCGCGGCGCCGTGCGAGAGCCTTGCATTGCCCAAGCTTGGGCTGCGTCGCGCTCGGGACACTCTGATCAACTCCATCGCGGTTTCGACAAATTCATCCGCCTAGGTTCCCTCATGACAAATCCTTACAATGAAGATGCGTTCGTAATGCCGCGCCGCCGGCGACTGTGGCCGGTGTTTGTGGCTCCCGGCCTGCTGCTGGTCGCGGCCGCCGCCTGGAGCGGGTTCTGGTTCGTGGCCGCCGGCAAGGTCGATCAATCCGTCGATGAGTGGCGCGCGCGCGAAGCCGCCGCCGGACGGGTCTATGATTGCGCCAAGCGCTCGGTCGCGGGCTATCCGTTTCGGCTCGAAGTGCGCTGCGAGGGCGCGAGCGTGACGTTGCGCGGCCAGACCGCCGATCAGGCCGCCGCGCAAGCGCCGGTCACCGCGAAGCTCGGCGAGATCCTCGTCATCGCGCAGGTCTACGACCCGACGCGGCTGATTGCCGAATTCAAGGCCCCGGCCACGCTGACCGACAGCACCCAGCATCCCCTGATGGTGGTGAATTGGACCGGCGCCCGCAGCAGCATCGTCGGCCTGCCCGGCGTGCCGCAGCGGGTGTCGCTGACCTTCGACAATCCGGCGATCGATCGCATCAACGGTGCCGTGCAGGTCGGCGTCGTCAGGGCGAAGCATGCCGAACTGCACGGCCGCTTCGCGGAATCCTCGACCCCCGAAAAACCCGTCATTGACGCGGTGGTGCAGACGACAGGCGCCAGCATCCAGGAGGTTCATCCGGTGCTGCTGGCGCCGTTCGACACCGACATCCGCGCCCGCCTGACCGGGCTGCGAGATTTCGCCGCGAAACCATGGCCGGAACGGTTGCGCGAAATTCAGGCCAATGGCGGTCGCATCGAGATCACGCAGTCGCGGATTCAGCAGGGCCAGTTGCTGGCGGTCGGCGCGGGGTCGCTCGGCCTGTCGGCGAGCGGCCGGCTCGATGGCGAGATGCAGATGACCGTCGCGGGCATCGAAGCGATCGTGCCGGCGCTTGGCATCGACAAGTTGCTGGAAAGCGGCGTGCAGCAGGAGACGCTGGACAAGTTCGCCCCCGGTGTGAAGGCGCAGGACGTCAACAGCGTCATCGGCGCGCTCGACAAGATGATTCCCGGCCTGTCACGCGTGGCGCGGCAGAACGCCAATGTCGGCGTCGCGGCGGGCATCAACTCGCTCGGCACCGAAGCCGAACTGGAAGGTCGTAAGGCGCGCAGCTTTCCACTACGCTTCGTCGATGGCGCGGTGTTTCTAGGCACCCTCAAGGTCGCGCAGACGCCGCCGTTGTATTGAGGGGGACGTCGTTCCGGAAAGCCAGCCTTCCTACGACGGCTTGTCCACCGTCCCCAAACTTGCATGCTTGCGTCCGAAGTCAGCCGCCGCCTCGTCCTGGCCGATATTGACGATGCCGCGCCGGATCGCGCGCGTGCGCGTGAAATGTTCGAACAGCGCCTCGCCGTCGCCGCGGCGGATCGCGCGGGTCAGTTTCGACAGGTCTTCCTGAAACTCGCCGAGCATGTCCAGCACCGCGTCCTTATTGCTCAGGAACACGTCGCGCCACATCGTCGGATCGGACGCCGCGATGCGGGTGAAATCGCGAAACCCGCCGGCCGAGAATTTCAACACTTCGGATTCGGTGACGCCTTCGAGTTCGTCCGCCGTGCCGACGATCGTATAGGCGATCAGATGCGGCAGATGGCTCGTCACCGCCAGCACCTTGTCATGGTGCTCGGCCGTCATCGTCTCGACATTGGCGCCGATCGCGCGCCAGAACGAGGCCAGCCTCTCGACCTGCGTCGCCTCCGCGCCCGCCGGTGGCGTCAGGATGCACCAGCGATTGATGAACAGTTCGGCGAAGCCGGCGTCGGGACCGGAATTTTCGGTGCCGGCGACCGGATGCGCCGGAATCAGATGCACATGGTCCGGCAAATGCGCGGCCATGTCCTTCAACACGCTGCCTTTCACGGAGCCGACGTCGGAGACGACGGCACCCGCTTTCAGATGCGGCGCGATCTCTTCCGCGACGGCGCCGCAGATCCCGACCGGCACGCAGAGGATCACCAGATCGGCATTCGTCGCGGCCTCCGCGTTGGTCGCGACCACCTCGTCGGCGAATCCGAGTTCGGTCAGGCGGGCGCGCGAGGCGTCCGATCGCGCGGTGACGACGATCGAGCGCACGATGCCCTGCTGCCGCGCGGCGCGCGCGATCGAGCCGCCGATCAGGCCGGCGCCGATGATCGCAACGCGATCGAAGATGATCGCGCTCACGGCTGCGCCATGAATTCGCGCAGCGTGTCACGCACCAGCTCGTTGGCTTCGTCGGTGCCGATCGTCAGGCGCAGCGCGTGCGGCAGCTTGTAATTGCCGAGCGCGCGCAGGACGAGACCGCGTTCGGTCAGGAACGCATCGGCCGCGGCCGCCGTCTTGCTGCCGGTCTCCGGAAAATGCATCAGGATGAAATTGGCGACGCTCGGCGTCACCTTGATGCCGAGCTTGGTGAACTCCTCGCTCAGAACACTGATCCATTTTTGCGTGTGCGATTGCGACATGCGGATATGCGCGACATCCTCGATCGCCGCCTTCGCCGCCAGCATCGCCGGCGTCGAGACGTTGAACGGGCCGCGAATCCGATTGACGGCATCGACGATGTGCGCGGGGCCGAACATCCAGCCGATCCGCAGCGCCGCGAGGCCGTGGATCTTCGAGAACGTGTGCGTCAGCACCGTGTTGTCGGTCGTCGACACCAGTTCGATGCCGAGTTCGTAATCGTTGCGCGAGACGTAATCCGAATAAGCCGCGTCGAGCACCAGCAGCACATGATCCGGCAAGCCCGCGCGCAACCGGCGCACCTCGTCGAACGGAATATACGTTCCGGTCGGGTTGTTCGGATTCGCCAGCCAGACCAGTTTCGTGCGCGGCGTCACGCAAGCCAGGATCGCGTCGACGTCGGTCGTGAGGTCCTTCTCGGCGGCGACGACATTGGTCGCGCCATTCGCCATCGTCGCGATCGGGTAGACCAGAAAGCCGTGCGTCGTCGAAATCGCCTCGTCACCGGGGCCGAGATAGA
>JAQGJY010000282.1 GCA_028290325.1 Tardiphaga sp. | reverse complement strand
GCCAGGCAGGTGTAACGGCCGTGCAGAATGAGCCAATGATGCGCGTGCGACATGAACTCGGCCGGGATCACCCGCTCCAGCCCCAGCTCGACCTCCAGCGGGTTTTTGCCCGGCGCCATCCCGGTGCGATTGCCGACGCGAAACACGTGGGTGTCGACCGCCATCGTCGGCTCGCCGAACGCCATGTTGAGCACGACATTCGCGGTCTTGCGCCCCGCGCCGGGCAGCGATTCGATCTCCGCGCGGGTCCGCGGCACCTCGCCGCCGAATTCGTCGATCAGCTTCCTCGACAGCGCGATGACGTGGCGCGCCTTGCCGCGATACAGGCCGATCGTCTTGATGTGATCGCGCACCGTGTCTTCACCGAGCGCGAGCATCTTGGCCGGCGTATCCGCGATCGCGAACAGCGCCCGCGTCGCCTTGTTGACGCCGGCATCGGTGGCCTGTGCCGACAGCACCACCGCGACCAGCAGCGTGAACGGATTGAGATGTTCGAGTTCGCCCTTCGGCTCCGGATTGGCCTTGCGGAACCGGGCGAACGCCTCGTGAACCTCGGCCGCGCTCCATTTTTTGAGCTTGGCCACGCGCTTTTTTGCAGGGGCCGCCTTCGTTTTCGCCAATGTCGCGCGCGTAGCTTTTGCCATGATTGCCGGTATATTCAACGCGCATGACGACAGCCACCGAAAATCCCGACGTCGTTTTATTTTCCGCGACGCTGACGCCGCACCGCTCGCTCAGTCGCGGCGGATTCATCGCGCTGATGGGGTTCTTCGGCGCGGTGTCGTTCGTGGCCGGCATGGTTTTCCTGCTGATGGGCGCGTGGCCGGTGCTCGGCTTTCTCGGCCTCGACGTCGCGCTGATCTGGTGGGCGTTCCGGGTCAATTTCAAACGCGGCAACGCCAGCGAGCACGTCTGGGTGACGCCGTCGGAAATTCGCCTGCGCCGCGTCAGCCATCGCGGCCACGTCGTCGAATGGGCGTTCAATCCGCTGTGGGTGCGGCTCGACCAGAAGATCGATCCCGAGTTCGGCGTCGAACGCCTGACGCTGGTGTCGCACGGCCGCCGCGTCTCGGTCGCGAGCTTCCTCGGCGCGGAGGAAAAAGAGAGCTTCGCCAAGGCGCTGTTGGCGGCGTTGCAAGCCGCCCGGCGTGGCCCGACCTACAATCCGCTCTGAAATCACTATTGTGAGAATTGGCTTTAGCAGGACCGCGGGCGCGCTGGCTCGGCCACGGGCCGAGGGTTGGGACTCGGCAGAGGCCAAGCACTGGTCGGCAGCAATTTTTAGTATCGCGGCGATCTGAAAACGGGTGGCTTCATCGCCGCGCGCGGCCTACATCGGACGCATGATGAACCTCAGCATCGATAGTCACCGCACCACGAAGCCCGGTCCGCAATCCGCCGCGTTGCGCGATTACGACAGCGTGCGCCGCGCCATCGCCTTCATCTCGGCGCGCTGGCGCGACCAGCCGACCATCGACGCGATGGCCGCCGCCGCGTCACTGACCTCGGATGAACTGCACCATCTGTTTCGCCGCTGGGCCGGGCTGACGCCGAAAGCCTTCATGCAGGCGCTGACGCTCGACCACGCCAAGGGCCTGCTGCGCGACTCCGCCAGCGTGCTCGACGCCGCGCTGGAGTCCGGGCTTTCGGGACCAGGCCGGCTGCACGATCTGTTCGTGACCCATGAAGCGATGTCGCCGGGCGAATGGAAGACCGGCGCGGCCGGCATGGTGCTGCGCTACGGCTGTCATCCCTGTCCGTTCGGAATCGCCGTGGTGATCGCCAGCGGTCGCGGGCTCGCCGGTCTGGCGTTCGCCGATCCCGGCGAGGAGCAGTCGGCGCTGGCCGATATGCGGCGGCGCTGGCCGCGCGCGACCTATGTCGAGGATGACGCCGGCACCGCGGCATTGGCGCAGCGCGTCTTCGACAGCTCGGAATGGAAGGCCGAGCAGCCGCTGCGCGTGGTGCTGATCGGCACCGATTTCGAGGTTCGGGTCTGGGAGACGCTGCTCAAGATCCCGATGGGCCGGGCGGTCTGTTACTCGGATATCGCCGACAAGATCGAGCGGCCGAAAGCGTCACGCGCGGTCGGCGCCGCCGTCGGCAAAAATCCGATTTCCTTCGTCGTGCCGTGTCATCGCGCGCTCGGCAAAAGCGGCGCGCTCACCGGCTATCACTGGGGCATCACGCGGAAACAGGCGATGCTCGGCTGGGAAGCCGGGCAGGTCGGGATCGGGTAACGAGGCTTCGTCATCGCCCCGCAATGACGGGCTTAGGCGCCTCGAATACGCTCAAAGCCTCACGCCACGTCATGGCCTTCGATGACGATCAGCTCGGCGATCGAATGCGGCTGCCGGACCTTGATGTTGGCCTGATATTCCGGCGAGTTGTAGCAGGCCAGCGCGGTCTCGTAATCCTTGAATTCGATCACGACGTTGCGCCCGCGGCTGGCGCCTTCGACCGCCGTGAAGCGGCCACCCCGCACGATCGGACGCGCGCCGTACTTTTTGAAGATGTCGGCATTGGCGGCGACGTAGGGCTTGTAGCCGTCCTCGTTGTGAACGTCGACGCGACCGATCCAGTAACCTTTGGGCATGGGTATTGTCCTTCTCAAAATAAAACGATGAATCCCGTCATTGCGAGGATTGGCAACGATCAAGGTTTTCGCGAGCGAAAACCACGCACGCCTCGCAATGACAATGTCACGCCGCCGCGATTTCCGCGACGATCATGTCCGCGGCGGCCCTTGGATCGTCGGCGCCGATGACGGGCCGCCCGACCACGAGATAGTCCGCGCCGGCGGTGATCGCGCGCGCTGGCGTCATGATGCGTTTCTGGTCGTCGGCGGCGCTGCCGGCGGGCCGAATCCCCGGCGTCACCAGGCTGATATCCGGGCCGACCAGGCCCCGCAGCGATGTCGCCTCCAGCGGCGAACAGACCAGACCATCGATGCCGATGTCGCGCGCCTGCTCGGCGCGATGCATCACCAGATCGGCCACCGCGAGCCGGAAGCCGGCCGCCGCCAGATTGTCGTCGTCATACGACGTCAACACCGTCACCGCGAGAATCTTGGTGCCGTGCGCGCGCGCATCGACCGCCGCCTGCATGGTCTGCGGATAAGCGTGCACGGTCAGAAACGTGGCGCCGAGTTTGCTGAGGCTGGCGACGCCGCTCGCCACCGTGTTGCCGATGTCATGCAGCTTGAGATCGACGAACACCTGCTTGCCGGCATCGGCGAGTTCGCCGACCAGCGGCAGTCCGCCGGCATAGGCCAATTGATAACCGATCTTGTAGAACGACACGCTGTCGCCGAGCCGCGCGACCATCGCGCGCGCGACGTCGATATCCGGCAGATCGAGCGCGACGATCATGCGGCCGCGCGCGGCCTTCAGGTCATTGGTCATCGGTCCTCACTTCATCCGCTGCGCGACGTCGATCAACTGCCGCACCATATCCCACAGCGCTGTTTTGTCGGCCGGCAGTTTGAGGCGATCGCGATCGTCATAGGCCTCATGCGCGAACGACAGCGCCATCTGGTTCGGGATCACCGTCGCCCGGCAGCCCGACAGGATCAGACGCAGCGCCGCGAGGCAGCGCGATCCGCCGAGCCTGCCTTCCGACGCCGAGGCGATCGCGAACGGCCGGCCGCGCAATACCTCGCCGGGGGTCTCGCCGGAATCGGCGACGCGGGTCACCCAGTCGATCGCGTTCTTTACCAGCGCCGGCAGCGAGGAATTGTATTCCGGCGTCACCAGCAGCACGCCGTCATGCGCGCCGATCATCCGCTTGAGATTGATCGCATGCAGCGGCACGCCGGATTTGTCTTCGAGATCGCCGTCATAGATCGGCAGCGGATAATCGCCGAGCGATAGCCGCGTGACATCGACATCGGCGCGCGCCAGCTCGTCGACCGCCGCCGCCGCGAGGCGGACATTGTGCGAGCCGGTGCGCAGCGAGCCGGGAATGACCAGGATTTTGATGGCTGACATGGACCGATACTAGAGCTTGCAAACTGACGTTTGAAGCAAATCATGGCCGCATCGCGTGAAAGTGGGAACACCGGAGCCGAGCCCAACGTTCGCGACCCGACGCCGATCAGCCCTTGCGGTAGACCCAGACGCGCGCCGGAGGCAGGTTCATCCAGATCCGCTCGGAGGCTTCGGTGGTGACGCCAGGCAACGATTTCGGAATCGGCGGCGCGACGGAATAGGTGAACTGGATGAAGGGCGCGGCGGGCGACAGCATGGCGAACGCATCGCGGATCAGCTTCATCCGGGTCAGCATCGGCTTGGTGACGAGCGGCAGACCGGAGACGACGGCGGAGGCGGGCGCATCCAGCACGTTCCAGAGCGTATCGCGCAGCTTGTAAGCATCGCCCTGCAGCACGGTCGCCTGCGGATAGCGGTCACGCAGCAACACGCAGAAGGCGGGATTGTATTCGACGAGCACCAGACGCTTCTGATCGATGCCATGCTCGATGAGCGCATTGGTGATGGCGCCGGTGCCGGGCCCAAGTTCGACGACAGGGCCGGTCGCGCTGGCATCGACGTAATTTGCCATGGTGCGGGCCAGCAACTTGCCCGATGGCATGACCGCGCCCATGTGCAGGGGCTTCTCGATCCAGGAGCGGAGGAACCGCACCTCGTCGTCGAGACGAAGTGGTTTCTTCAACGCACGCGCGGACGATTGGAGGGGCATGTCGCTTCCAGGCGGGACCGCAACGCGCGGATTGACAGACTTTAATCACAAAGAGGTATAGGCAACACGCAAAACGGTCAAGCGATCTGCCGTCAGGTGGCCGCGCGGGTACCGAAGAAGTCCTTGACCTTGGTGAAGAAACCCGCGGCCTCGGGTTGAGTTGCACCCGACGATAATTTTTCGAACTCGGCCAAAAGCTCCTGCTGCTTCTTGGTCAGGTTCTGCGGCGTCTCGACCACGACCTGCACGTACATGTCGCCCATCTGGCGCGACCGCAGCACCGGCATGCCCTTCGACGCGATCCGGAACCGGCGACCGGACTGCGTGCCGGACGGCACCTTCACCTTGGTCTTGCCCTTGTCGATCGTCGGCACCTCGAACTCGCCGCCCAAGGCGGCCGAGACCATCGAGATCGGCACCCGGCAATGCAGGTCCGCGCCGTCGCGCTGGAAGAATTCGTGCGTCGCCAGCGACAGGAAAATATAGAGATCGCCTGCCGGGCCGCCGCGCGAACCGGCCTCGCCCTCGCCAGCGAGACGGATCCGGGTGCCGTCCTCGACGCCCTGCGGGATGTTGACGGACAAGGTGCGCTCGCGCTCGACGCGCCCCTGCCCCGAACAAGACGGGCACGGATCGTCGATCGTCTGGCCGCGCCCCTGACAGCTCGGGCAGGTCCGCTCCAGCGTGAAGAAGCCCTGGGCCTGCCGCACCCGACCGGCGCCGCCGCAGGTGCCGCAGGTTTTGGGCTTGGTGCCGGCCTTCGCGCCGGTCCCCGAACAGGACTCGCAGGTCACGGCAACCGGAATTTCAATCTGCGCGGTCTTGCCGAGGAACGCATCCTCCAGCGTGATTTCCATATTGTAGCGCAGATCCTGGCCGCGCTCGCGACCGCCGCCGCGGCCGCCGCGTTGGCCGGCCATGCCGAACAGGTCTTCGAAGATGTCGGAGAACGACGACGCGAAGCCGGCGCCGAAGCCGGGACCGCTGCCGTGGCCCTGCTCGAAAGCCGCGTGACCATAGCGGTCGTAGGCGGCGCGCTTGTCGCCGTCCTTCAAGACGTCATAGGCCTCGGCGATTTCCTTGAAGCGGGCCTCGCTGCCGGGATCGCCCGGATTTTTGTCGGGGTGCCACTTCATCGCCAGCTTGCGAAACGCCGACTTCAGCGCGCCGTCGTCAGCCGAGCGTTCGACTTCCAGAGCTTCGTAGTAACAGCGTTTGGTGGACATGCTTTGGTCTCAACTATCATGGCCGGGCAAGAGCGCATTCGCGCTCGCCGACCCGGCCATCCATCAATTCTGCCAGATGGACCCCCGGATCATCGACGCGAAGACGCGCTTCGCGCTTTTGTCCGGGGGTGACGTCCTCGTGATTTTGCGAGGCATCAGATCACCCTGTGATCGCTTAAGCCGATTTCTTGGTCGGCTTGTCGTCGTCCACTTCCGTGAACTCGGCGTCGACGACGTCGTCCTTGGCCGCATCCTTCTTGGCGTCGGCCTCGGCCTGCTGGGTGTACATCGCCTCGCCGAGCTTCATCGAGGCCTGCGCGACGATGTTGGTCTTGGCCTTGATCGCCTCGGCATCGTCGCCCTTCAGCGCTTCCTTCAGATCGCTGACGGCATCCTCGATGGCGCGGCGTTCGTTCTCCGCAACCTTGTCGCCATGCTCGGCCAGGGCCTTCTCGGTGGTATGCACCAGCGCGTCGGCATGGTTCTTGGCGTCAACCGCCTCGCGCCGCTTCTTGTCCTCGGCCGCGTTGGCCTCGGCATCCTTGACCATCTTCTGGATGTCGGCATCCGACAGACCACCAGACGCCTGAATGCGGATCTGCTGCTCCTTCTGGGTCGCCTTGTCCTTGGCCGAGACGTTGACGATGCCGTTGGCGTCGATGTCGAACGTGACCTCGATCTGCGGCATGCCGCGCGGCGACGGTGGAATGCCCATCAGGTCGAACTGACCGAGCACCTTGTTGTCGGCGGCCATTTCACGCTCACCCTGGAAGACCCGGATGGTGACCGCGTTCTGATTGTCTTCGGCGGTCGAGAACACCTGGCTCTTCTTGGTCGGGATCGTCGTGTTGCGATCGATGATGCGCGTGAACACGCCACCCAGCGTTTCGATGCCGAGCGACAGCGGCGTGACGTCGAGCAACAGCACGTCCTTGACGTCGCCCTGCAACACGCCGGCCTGAATCGCGGCGCCGATGGCGACGACTTCATCCGGGTTGACGCCCTTGTGCGGCTCCTTGCCGAACAACTGCTTGACGACTTCCTGCACCTTCGGCATGCGCGACATGCCGCCGACCAGAACCACTTCGCCGATTTCGGCGGCGGTGAGGCCTGCATCCTTCAGCGCCTTGCGGCACGGCTCGATGGTCTTCTCGACGAGATCGTTGACCAGCGCCTCGAACTTGGCGCGGGTCAGCTTCATCGTCAGATGTTTCGGGCCGGACGCATCCGCCGTGATGAACGGCAGGTTGATTTCGGTCTGCGTCGTCGACGACAGCTCGATCTTGGCCTTTTCGGCGGCTTCCTTCAGGCGCTGCAATGCCAGCTTGTCGTTGCGCAGGTTGATGCCCTGCTCCTTCTGGAATTCGTCGGCCAGATAGGTGACGAGACGCATGTCGAAATCTTCGCCGCCCAGGAAGGTGTCGCCGTTGGTGGACTTCACCTCGAACACGCCGTCGCCGATTTCGAGAATCGAGACGTCGAACGTGCCGCCGCCGAGATCGTAGACCGCGATCGTGCCGGCCTTCGACTTGTCGAGGCCGTAAGCCAGCGCCGCCGCCGTCGGCTCGTTGATGATGCGCAGCACTTCGAGACCGGCGATCTTGCCGGCGTCCTTGGTCGCCTGACGCTGGGCGTCGTTGAAGTAAGCCGGAACGGTGATGACGGCCTGATCGACCTTCTGGCCGAGATGGGCTTCCGCCGTTTCCTTCATCTTCTGCAACGTGAATGCGGAGATCTGCGACGGCGAATAGGTCTGGCCGTCGACTTCGACCCACGCGTCGCCGTTGCCGGCCTTGGCGATCTTGTAGGGGACGAGCTTCTTGTCCTTCTCCACCATCGGATCGTCGTAGCGCCGACCGACGAGACGCTTCACCGCGAAGATGGTGCGCTCGGGATTGGTGACGGCCTGGCGCTTGGCCGGCTGCCCGACAAGGCGTTCGCCATCGTCGGTGAAGGCGACAATCGACGGCGTCGTCCGCATGCCCTCGGCATTTTCAATGACACGCGGCGTCTTGCCATCCATGACGGCGACACACGAATTGGTGGTGCCGAGATCGATCCCGATGACCTTTCCCATGGTGCTCATATCCTTCTTTTTGCGGCAGGTTGGTCGGGCCCTGACGGCGCACCGAACCGAACCCCCAAATAACGAATTGTCGCGAAACTGCGACGGTAGGCCTCATATAGGAGGGGGGGTGGGGCCTGCAAGGACCGCGCAACGTCAGGACTGAAACATCTGCCGCGTTGCGACCGATCGGCATCATTCGTTAACGGCGCGCTTGGTCGGTCGGGGGTCCGCGACGGATGCCGCTTGATCTCGCGCGGCGAACAGGAAATTGTTGCGCGCCAAGCGCGCGTCTCGTCGCAGCGGTCCGACCATCGAACGGCCTCAATGCCAACCCAGTAGAATTTCATGACGCAAACCGCACGCCAAATCGTCCGTTATGCAGCTTTCGCGCTGCTGTCCGTCATCGCAATGCCGGCGCTGGCCGCCGACGTGGTGTATCCGCCGGGCCTCCGGGTCGGCCTCGTGCCGCTCGCCGGCCTGCAAAAGGCGCAGGCCTTCGTCGGCTTCGAGAGCAACGACAACGGCGTCAAGATGCTGATGACCGAATTGCCGTCCGCGGCCTACAGCGAAGTCGAAAATGCCCTGAAGACCGACGCGCCCGCCGCCGTCGGACCGAACGGCGTCAAGCCGGAGCCGATCGAGACCGCCGCCGGCAAGGGGTTCTTCACCGTGGAAACCGCCAAGGTGGGGGCCGACGACGTCCGGCGCTACTCGATGATCGTGCCCGGCGACTCGTTCTCGGGCTATGTCGCCATTCAGGTCGCCGCCAGCGCCGGCGCGACGTTCTCCGACGACGCGGTCCGCAAGATGCTGGCCACGACGGCGGTCCGCAAGGACGTCCCGATCGAGGAGCAGCTCGGCATGCTGCCGTTCAAGGTCACGGAATTGAGCGACTTCAAGTCGGTGCGCACGCTTGCGCCCGGCGCGGCGGTGCTGATCGGTGATGCCAGCGGCGACACCAATATCGAAACCGCGCCCTTCATGATTCTCGGCTCGATCGCGGCCTCGGTCGAAAAGCCGGAAGATCGCGGCCGCTTCGCCCAGCAGGCGGCGGCGCAGATCCCGGGTCTGCGCGATGCCCGCATCACTTCGTCGGAGCCGATGCGGATCGACGGTTCGCCGGGTTATGAAACCCGCGTCGAGGCCACCAGCGGCACGACGCCGGTGACGGTGGTGCAATGGCTGCGGTTCGGCAGCGGCTCGGCCGCGTTGCGGATCATCGCCAGCGCGCCGCGCGATCAGTGGCCGACCGCCTTCACCCGCTTCCGCGCCGTCCGCGACGGCATCGAGCCACGCTAGACGCGACGAGGATCGGCGATGCCGGCGATGAACGGTTCTCGGGACTTGCAGCGATGACGGGCACCGGCCAGATCGCGGTCGGTGCCAATGCGGTGCTGCTCGTGATCGACGTGCAGAACGACTTTTTGCCCGGCGGCAGCCTCGCGGTGGCGAATGGCGATCAGATCGTGCCGATCATCAACACGATCGCAAAGTCCTTCGCCAACGTCGTGCTGACGCAGGATTGGCATACCGAAGGCCACATCTCATTCGCCTCCAGCCATGCCGGCAAGACACCGTTCGAGACGATCGATGTGGCCTACGGCCGGCAGGTGCTGTGGCCGGACCACTGCGTGCAGGGCACCGACGGCGCGGCCCTATCGAAACATCTCGCGATTCCACAGGCGGCGCTGGTGCTGCGCAAGGGATTTCACAAGGAGATCGACAGCTATTCGGCCTTCACCGAGGCCGATGGCAAGACCACGACGGGACTGGCGAGCTATCTGACGGCGCGCGGCCTGCAGCGAGTGTTTCTGGTCGGTCTCGCCACCGATTTCTGCGTCGCCTGGAGCGCGCTGGATGCGCGCAAGGCGGGCTTCGAGACCATTGTCATCGAAGACGCCTGCCGCGGCATCGACACGCGGGGCTCGCTGGCCACAGCGTGGGACGCCATGGCGAAAGCCGGTGTCATGCGGATTCAGTCGCGTGATTTGAAAACACAGACCATCGTCGCCCGCGAAGGCCGGTGAACAACATTCCAGCGCATCGATGACGGCCGTGCTGGCCCTCCGCCTTCGCGGAGGTGACGGCCAGGCTCGGATTACTCCGACGCGGTCACCTTGGTGCCGCCCTTTGACACCGCGACCAAAGCCGGGCGCAGCACGCGATCGCCGATCGTGTAGCCGGCCTGCACGACCTGCACCACGGTGCCCGCCGGGACCGACGAATCCGGCACCTCGTACATCGCCTGCTGGAAGTTCGGGTCGAACTTCTCGCCGGCCGGGTCGAATTTCTTGACGCCGTTCTTTTCCAGCGTGTTGAGCAGCGACCGCTCGGTCAATTCGACGCCCTCGATCAGCGCCTTGATCCCGGCCTCGGCGGCGGCCTTGGCCTCGGCCGGCACCGCGTCGAGCGCGCGTTGCAGATTGTCGGCGATGTCGAGCACGTCGCGGGCGAAATTGGCGATCGCGTAAGTCCGACCATCGGCGACTTCCTTCTGCGTCCGCTTCCGCAGATTTTCCATCTCCGCCAGCGTCCGCAGCATTTTGTCGCGCGCCTCGGCGGCTTCCTTGACCAGCGCCTCGTTGCCGCCGTCCTCCGGATCATCCGGCATGATGTAGGGCTTCGACATCGCCGGCTCGCGGTCCTGGGCCGGCTTGTCGGGATTGGAATTGTCTTGGGAATTGTCCTTAAAATTGTTCTGGGAATTGTCCTTGGGGCCGTTGGAATCGGTCATGACGCTGCCTTCTCGACAAATCGACTGAACTGAATGGATGGGTTGAGCCGGATATCGGGGTTTCAGCCCCGGAAATCAAGTTGCGAGAGGTGGTATCACCCCTTCAGCATCTGGCTGACGATGCGGGCGGCATAATCCACCATCGGGATGACGCGGGCATAATTCAGCCGCGTCGGGCCGATCACGCCGAGCACGCCGACGATCTGGCCGGAGCCGTCGCTATAGGGCGCGATGATCGTCGATGAGCCTGACAGCGAGAACAGCTTGTTCTCCGAGCCGATGAAAATCC
>JAQGJY010000273.1 GCA_028290325.1 Tardiphaga sp. | reverse complement strand
CCACGCAACAATCGCTTTGCCGCGCCGACGACTCATCCCGCGATAGCAACGCCTTGAACCGAGAGAAAGTCCCGATCAAAGAAAGACACCGGCGCGAGGCCGGGCTTTTGCACCGTCGGATCGGCGTAAGGCTGATAGGCCGCCATGATCGGGCCGCCCGACTTGCCGTTCAGGCCGGCAAGTCCGTCGTTCGTGGCATTCTCCGCGTCAAAGCAGCGACAATCGGATTTCGCCGTTGTGATTCGAGCCCGCATGGGGATCGGACAGACCAAGCGGCTGCTATGTCATGGCGGGTTGGCGCATGATCTTGAACACGCCGACCGACGCCGCGACACAGCGATCGCCGACGCTGACCTCGGTCGCCATATAGATCAGACTTCGCGTCACCCGCACGGCGCGCGGCCGCGACACCATGATCTCACCGATCTGCGTCGCATCGACGAAGTGCGTATCGAACTGCACCGTCGCGAGACTTTCGGCCTTAGAGACGTGACGCGCGGTCATCCCGCAGGTGCGGTCCGCCATCGTCATCAGCACGCCGCCCTGCACGACGCCGCGCCGGTTGCGATGCTTGGCCTGGCCGACGATGGCGTATTCGAACGTGTCGCCGATCGCGCGATGCCACAACGGCCCGATCAGGTTGATGAACCCGTCGTCATCCATCACCGTCCAGCCCTCGGTTCGCAGGCGGTCCGCCAAATCATCGCTCATACTATTTCCACGCTAGGCCATTGGTCAGAGGCCGTGGTTTTCAACACCAACGCCGAAATGTCCAACCGAATATGTCCGCCGATACGGTCAGGGCATGACGCGCTGCAACCCAACTATCTTGCGACGCACACTGATGCCGATCCGCCACATTGTCGACACAAAATACAACGTCCCGCTGCGATCGCTTGTGCTTGCGGGAGTCTCGGTGCGATCTTTCGTCGCATAAATTAGAAGAATCAGAGGGGGACGGACCATGGGCAAATTGGCCAACAGGCGCGCCGTTGCGGGCGTCACGCTGTCTTTCGCGGTGGCGGGCGCGATAACGGCTTCGACGGCGGGGCTCGCCAGCGCCCAGACCGCATTCACCAGCATTCAGGCGTTCGGTGACAGCTATGTCGATAACGGCAATCTTTTTCGCCTGACCGGCCAACCATTCCCCGCGGCCTACCCGACCGGCCGTTTCAGCGGCGGCACCAACTTCGTCGATACGGCGTCGCAATTGCTCGGCATTCCGCAATCGAACTACGCGATCGGCGGCGCCACGGCCGGCCCGACCAATGTCGTCGGCCCCGGCATCCCCGGCTTCTTCCAGGAATGGACCGGCTTCGTCGCCTCCGGCCGCAGCATCGCGCCGAACGATCTCGTCATCATCAATATCGGCGGCAACGACGCCCGCCGCTACTATCAAACTGGCGGATCGCTGGCCGGCGCGACCGCGGCGGCCACGACGAGCGCCACGCAGGCCATAGCCGGCGTCAATGCGCTGGTCGGCGTCGGGGCCCGGACCATCGCCTTCGGCATCGGCGACGTCAGCGGCCTGCCCGAAGCGAACGGCGTTCCGGCCGCGGCGATCGGCTCGGCTTTCAGCCAGTCCTACAACGCGCAGGTTCAGACCGCCTTGGCGGCGATCGCGCGCACTGGGGTCCGCGTCGAGGTGGTCGATATCGCGGCGGTCGGCGCGCGGGTGAATGCAAATCCGGCGGCCTTCGGCCTGACCTTCGCAGGCGCATGCCCGCTGGCCTGCATCGGCAATCCGGCGCTGCAAAACCAATATCAGTTCTATTTCGATCAGGTGCATCTGACGTCGGCGGGCTTTGCCATTCTCGGCCAGTACTTCGTCAACCGGATCAATGCGCCCCTGACGATCGCACCGCAGGCCGATCTGGCGATGACATCGGTGATGGGCTTCGCCTCGACGCTCTACGGCAAGCTCGACCAGTTCCGCGAAATCTCCGGCTATGGCGCCGGAGGAGCGATGAACGCCTATGCCGCCGCGCCGGGCGCGCTTTACACCAAAGCGCCGCCGCCCCGGCTCGCGGCCTATAATCCATGGTCGTTCTACTTGCAGGCCAATGGCGGCGTCAGCGACCGCAGCAGCACCGCGACATCGACCGGCTTCAATCTCGACAGCATCGGCGGCACGATCGGCACCGAATACCGCGTCAGCGCCAATGGCTTCATCGGCGCGGCATTCGACTATTCGAATCCGAAAGCGCGATTGCTCAACAATGCCGGCACCATCGATGCCAACGCGTATCAGTTCGGCGTCTATGGCTCGTGGGTGAACGCGAATTTCTTCGCGCAGGCGCTGGCGACGATCGGCGTGCAGGACTATCGCAACACCCGCCCCGGCGTCATCGACGCGATCACGTCGCGGCCGGACGGCAACAGCATCGTCGTCGGCGGCAAGGCCGGCTACCTGTTCAACGCCGGTGCCGTGCAACTCGGCCCGATCGGCGGCCTGACCTATGCCCGCGTTCGGCTCAACGGCTACACCGAAGCCGGCGACGCCGCGCTGACATTGGCGGTGGGCACGCAAACCGCCGAAGCCCTCGTCGGCAGCGTCGGCGCGCAATTCCGCGCGCCGCTTTTGATCAATGGCCGGGTCATCAGCCCCTATATCAACCTGACGATGGAAGACGACCTGATCGGCACCGGTCGCATCATCCAGTATGGCGCAACCTCCGCCCCGCTGATCGTCAACAACTGGTCGATCGCCAACGGATCGCAGCGCATTTACGGCCGCGTCTCCGGCGGCGTCTTGGCGCCATTGTCGTCCACCGTGGCTCTGACGGCCAATCTGTCCCGCACCTTCGCGCGGCAGGGCGGCGACGATTTCTACGGCAATGGCGGGCTCAAGATCTCGTTCTGATCCAGACGCAAGCCAACGACGCAACGGCGCGGGTGGCGACACCCGCGCCGTTCTTGTATCCAGTCGCGCATGACAGATGCGCCTGACGCCCGAACCCGGATCGCCCAACGCTGCAACACATTCGTGCGCGCAACCGCGACGGCGCCGATGCCGGACCTCAAGCACGCGGCGGTCGCGATCACGCTCGTCGATGACGGCACAGCGTTCTTGTTGACGTTGCGGGCGACCAGCCTGCGCGGCCATAGCGGCCAATGGGCGCTGCCGGGAGGTCGCTGCGACGCCGGCGAGACCGCCATCGACGCCGCGCTGCGCGAACTGCACGAGGAACTCGGCCTGCGCCGCGATGCCAGCGACGTGCTCGGCCTGCTTGACGATTATCCGACGCGGTCGGGCTATCTCATCACGCCGGTCCTGGTCTGGGCCGGCGCCGATGTGGCGCTCACGCTTAATCCAGACGAGGTCGCTTCGGTCCATCGCATTGGCCTCGACGCCATCGCCGATGACGATGCGTTCGATTTCATCACTATCCCTGAAAGCGAAGGTCGCGTGATCCGCTATCGCCATGACGACAGCCACATCCACGCGCCGACTGCCGCCTTGATCTACCAATTCCGCGAGATGCTCGCCGGCCGCATCACCCGCGTCGCCGAACTGGAACAGCCGGTCTTCGCCTGGCGCTGAATCGGCGCCGTCGCGCTTGCCGAGCCGCCGCCTTTCCGCGACCATGCGCGCAACAAGACTTCATAAGGGAGGCGGCCGTGACCCACGGGATGCATTCGATCCGCGCGACCGCGTTCGCGGCGTT
>JAQGJY010000229.1 GCA_028290325.1 Tardiphaga sp. | reverse complement strand
TGCAAACCGCCCAGCCGGTGACGTTCGGCCACCATCTGATGGCCTATGTCGAAATGGCGGCGCGGGATCGCGGCCGCTTTCAGGATGCGCGCAAGCGCCTCAATGAAAGCCCGCTCGGCGCGGCGGCTTTGGCTGGCACGTCGTTTCCGATCGACCGTTATGCCACCGCCAAGGCGCTGGGTTTCGAGGCGCCGATGGCGAATTCGTTGGATGCGGTATCGGACCGCGACTTCGTGCTGGAAGTGTTGTCCGCGGCCTCGATCGCGGCGGTCCATCTGTCGCGTTTCGCCGAGGAGATCGTGATCTGGACCTCGCCTCTGGTCGGACTGGTGCGGCTGTCGGATAAATTCACCACCGGCTCGTCAATCATGCCGCAAAAGCGCAATCCGGACGCCGCCGAACTAGTGCGCGCGAAAACCGGCCGCGTCATCGGCGCGCTGACCGGGCTGCTGATCGTGATGAAGGGCCTGCCGCTGGCCTATCAAAAGGACATGCAGGAAGACAAGCAGGGCGCGATGGACGCCTTCGCGGCGATATCGCTGGCGATCCGCGCCATGACCGGCATGGTCCATGACATGGTGCCGGACCAGACCCGGATGAAGGCGGCCGCCGGCGAGGGCTACGCCACCGCGACCGACCTTGCCGACTGGCTGGTGCGAGAGCTGAAAATGCCGTTCCGCGACGCGCATCACATCACCGGGCGGATCGTTGGCATCGCCTCGAAGCAAAACGTCGCCTTGCATGCGTTGCCGCTGGCCGAGATGCAGGCGGTCGAGCCCCGGATCACCGCCGGGGCGCTGGCGGTTCTGTCGGTCGAATCCTCGGTCAAAAGCCGGATCAGCTATGGCGGCACGGCCCCCGACAACGTCCGCGCCCAGGCCGAACGCTGGCTCAAGCTGCTGGACGACGCGGCAAAGCCGGTTTGAACCGTTCCTCAATTGCCACGGTCGGCCAAAACCGCCGGATTTAGCCCCCGCGCGGGTCTCGCCAGACCCGCGCAATCTTTGTATGGTGCCGTCCAAGTGGGGATATTCGCTGTGAATCGCATGCGCCGTGCTGGCATTTTGATGCCGATCGTGACTCGGACTGGAACTTGGACCGTGGTCGCGCTGACCGCCGCGACGCTGGCGCTGGGCGGATGCGGCCGCAAGGGCGGTCTCGATCTGCCGCCGACCGCGTCGGCGGCGCCGACGGATTCCAGCGGCGCGCCGGTTGGGGCGGTCGTCGCCGATCCGTCCTTCGGTACCGACGGTGCGCCGACCGCCGCGCAGCGCGGCAGCGAACGGGGCAAGCGCAGCTTCCTGCTCGATCCGTTGCTCGGCAACTAAGTTTTTTTAGATCATGCGCCATTTCGACTATCGCGACGGCGTACTCCACGCCGAAGACGTGAGCTTGGCCGCCTTGGCCGAGGCCGTCGGCACGCCGTTTTACTGCTATTCGACGGCGACGCTGGAGCGGCATTATCGCGTGTTCAGCGAGGCCTTCGCCGGCGTCGACTCGCTGGTGTGCTACGCGATGAAAGCCAATTCCAATCAATCGGTGCTGCGGACGCTGGCCAAACTCGGCGCGGGCGCGGATGTCGTGTCGGGCGGCGAATTGCAGCGCGCGCTCAAAGCCGGCATTCCCGCCAACAAGATCCTGTTTTCCGGCGTCGGCAAGACCGAGGATGAATTGCGTGTCGCGCTGTCGCACGACATCCTCTGCCTCAATGTCGAATCCGAACCCGAACTTGAATTGTTGTCGCGCGTGGCGGCGCAGATCGGTCGCGTCGCGCGGGTGTCGATCAGGGTCAATCCGGACGTCGATTCCGGCACTCACGCCAAGATATCGACCGGCAAATCCGAAAATAAATTCGGCATTCCGTTGGCCCGCGCCCGCGCGGTTTATGCCCGCGCCGCGGCGCTTCCTGGCATTCAGGTGACCGGCGTCGATGTCCATATCGGCAGCCAGATCACCGATCTGGCGCCGATGGAAACCGCTTTCCGCAAGCTGACCGAATTTGTCCACGTGCTGCGCGCTGATGGTCATACGATCGATCACGTCGATTTCGGCGGCGGTCTAGGCATTCCCTACTATGAGGATCGCGCCGCGCCGCCGGAGCCGATGGTCTATGCCGCGATGGTCAAGCGCGTCGCGCATAATCTTGGCTGCACGCTGATGTTCGAGCCTGGCCGCATGATCGTCGGCAATGCCGGAATTCTGGTCAGCCGCGTGATCTATGTAAAGCCCGGCGATGCGCGTAATTTCGTGATCATCGACGCTGCGATGAACGATTTGATCCGGCCGACCTTGTACGAGGCCTATCACGAGATCCTGCCGGTGGCGCGGCCTGTGCCAGGTGCGGCAACCATGGTCGCCGACGTCGTCGGCCCGGTGTGCGAGACCGGCGATTATCTGGCGTTGGCACGCGAGTTGCCGGAGCCGAAATCCGGCGACCTGCTCGCTGTCATGACCGCTGGCGCTTATGGCGCGGTGCAGGCCGGCACCTACAACACCCGCGCG
>JAQGJY010000223.1 GCA_028290325.1 Tardiphaga sp. | reverse complement strand
GTCTCCGAGGCCTGGCGCACCAAGACGGTCGGCGCGGTCAATCAGGCGATCGATGCGTTCTTCTCGCGCCGCATGGTCTCGGCCGGCAAAGGGAATTGAGGAGGAGCCAGTGTCCCGGTCGGTGCGCAGCCCATCACGGCCGCCGCGCCTCGCATGGCGCAGGCTTGGGATGGGCCGCGCCTGCGACACGAGGAAAAAACGCGCGCGACGCTGATGGCGTATTTCGGTCCGGCGGCGGCGCAAGCCCTAGTTTAGACACAGCTGCGATCTTATAGATCGTCGATTGATTTCGCTGTCGCGGTCCTCGGGGAATCAGCGACAAGGGGTTCCGGTCATCGCGCCCTGGTGCGACGCGGATTAGAGAAAACGGACAGTCGATAATGCGCTTGCTGCTGCGATTCATGGGCTTTCTGTTTGCGGCCGGAACGATCCTGTTTCTCGTCGGCGTCGCGGCGGCGGCGGGCATGATCTGGCATTATTCCAAGGACTTGCCGGAATATTCTCAGTTGCAGGATTATGAGCCGCCGGTGATGACCCGGGTCCATGCGTCGGACGGCGCCCTGCTGGGCGAATACTCCAAGGAGCGGCGTCTGTATCTGCCGATCCAGGCGGTGCCGAAGCTCGTCATCAACGCGTTCCTGGCCGCCGAAGACAAGAACTTCTACGAGCACGGCGGCATCGATTACACCGGCATGGCCCGCGCGGCGGTTCTCTACGCGCAGAATTTCGGATCGAACCGGCGTCCGCAGGGGGCGTCCACGATCACCCAGCAGGTCGCGAAGAACTTCCTGCTGACCAACGAAGTCTCGTTCACGCGCAAGATCAAGGAAGCGCTGCTGTCGATGCGGCTCGAGCGCGCTTACTCCAAGGACAAGATCCTCGAACTGTATCTGAATGAAATCTATCTCGGGCTCGGCGCCTACGGCGTCGCCGCCGCGTCGCTGGTCTATTTCGACAAGTCGGTGAACGAACTGACCGTCGCGGAAGCCGCTTATCTGGCCGCGCTCCCGAAGGCTCCGTCGCAGCTGCATCCGGTCAAGAACCGCGACCGCGCCATCGAGCGCCGCAACTACGTCGTCGACCGCATGCTGGAGAACAGCTGGATCAAGTCCGCCGACGCCGAGAAGGCGCGCAAGGATCCGCTGCAAGTGACCGGCCGCAGCACGTCCGCGCATATTTTCGCCGGCGAGTATTTCGCCGAGGAGGTCCGCCGCGACATCTTCGAGCGCTACGGCGAGAAGAAGCTGTACGAAGGTGGCCTGTCGGTCCGCACCACACTCGATCCGAAGTTGCAGATCTCGGCGCGCAAGACGATGGCGGCCGGCCTGGTCAATTACGACGAGAACCAAGGCTGGCGCGGCGCGGCCAACAAGCTCGACATCACCGGCGACTGGGGCGTGAAGCTCGCCGACGTCAAATCGCTGAGCGACATTTCGCCGTGGCGCCTGGCCGTGGTGCTCGACACCTCCGACCAATCGGCGCGAATCGGCTTGCAGCCGGGCCGCGAGCTGGGCGGCGCCGTTGCCAAGGATCGTCCGACCGGGCTGATCTCGCTCGACGGCGTGAAGTGGGCCAAAGCCGCGTCGGGTCCGACCAAGGGTCGCACCCCGACCAAGGTCGATCAGGTGCTTTCGCCAGGCGACATCATCTACGTCGAGCCGATGATTGCAAAAGATGGCACGGCGGTCGAAGGGCAATATCGCCTGCGTCAGATCCCGGAAGTTTCCGGCGCGATGGTCGCGATGGACCCGTGGACCGGCCGCGTGCTGGCCATGGTCGGCGGCTTCTCGTTCGACCAGAGCCAATTCAACCGCGCCACGCAGGCCTATCGCCAGCCCGGCTCGTCGTTCAAGCCGCTGGTCTATTCGGCGGCGATGGACAACGGCTACACGCCCTCGACCGTGGTGGTCGATGCGCCGATCGAGATCGATCAGGGCAGCGGCAATGGCGTATGGCGGCCGGAAAACTATTCCACCGGCAAGTATTACGGCCCGACGACATTGCGCTCGGCGTTGCAGCGCTCGCTCAACACCGTGACGGTGCGGCTGGCGCAGGATGTCGGCATGCCGCTGATCGGCGAATACGCCAAGCGCTTCGGCGTCTATGATGAATTGCCGAATTATCTGTCCTACGCGCTCGGCGCGGGCGAAACCACCGTGATGCGGATGGTCACCGCCTATTCGATGTTCGCCAACGGCGGCCGCCGCGTGAAATCCACGCTGATCGACCGCATTCAGGATCGCTACGGCCGCACCATCTTCAAGCACGACGCCCGCGAGTGCCGCGGCTGCGACGCGCCGGACGGCTGGAAGAATCAGGCCGAACCGCAACTGATCGATCGCCGCGAACAAGTGCTCGACGCGATGACCGCCTATCAGATCACGTCGATGATGGAAGGCGTGGTGCAGGGCGGCACCGCCACGATCCTGCGCGAGGTCGGCAAGCCGATCGCGGGCAAGACCGGCACCACCAACGACGAAAAGGACGCCTGGTTCGTCGGCTTCTCGCCGGACCTCGTGGTCGGCATCTATGTCGGCTTCGACAAGCCGCGCAATCTCGGCGCCAAGGCGACCGGCGGCGCGCTGGCGGCCCCGATCGCCAAGGATTTCATGAAGCTCGCGCTCGCCGACAAGCCGGCGATCCCGTTCCGCGTCCCGGCCGGCATCAAGCTGATCCGCGTCGATGCGAAAACCGGCACCCGCGCCGGTCCGGGCGACAGCGGCCGCACCATCCTCGAAGCCTTCAAGCCGGGGACCGCGCCGCCGGACAATTATTCCGTGATCGGCGTCGCCGACGCGGAGGGGCGATCGCTCACCGTGTCGCCTGA
>JAQGJY010000217.1 GCA_028290325.1 Tardiphaga sp. | reverse complement strand
GCGGCGTAGATGTCTGCCGCATGTTCGCCCAATGGCGTCTGCGCGCCGGCGGCCTTCGAGGCCTCCTGCGACAGGCGCAAATCCTTCAGCATCAAGGCCGCCGCGAAACCGGGCTTGTAGCCGTTGTTGGCGGGCGATGCCGGCACCGGACCGGGCACCGGACAATAGGTCGTCAGCGACCAGCACTGGCCCGACGAGGTCGAGGCGACATCGAACAAGGCCTGATGCGAGAGGCCCAACTTCTCGGCGAGCACAAATGCCTCGCTGACGCCGATCATCGAAATACCCAATATCATGTTGTTGCAGATTTTCGCTGCCTGCCCCGCGCCCGCTTCGCCGCAATGCACGATCTTCTTGCCCATCTTTTCCAGTTCGGGCCTGGCTTTGGCGAACGCATCCGCCGCGCCGCCGGCCATGAAGGTGAGCGTCGCGCCCTTGGCGCCGCCGGTGCCGCCGGAGACCGGCGCATCGACCGACGCGATGCCTTTGGCGGCGGCGAGTTTGTGCGCCGCGACGGCACTGGCGACGTCGATCGTCGAGCAGTCGATCATCAGCGCGCCCTTGGCGACATCCAGCAAGATCTCGGTCCAGACCGAGACCACGTGCTTGCCCGCCGGCAGCATCGTGATGACGACGTCGGCACCTTTCACCGCGTCTGTGGCCGACGCCGCGATGGTGACGCCGTCGGCTTTCGCCGCGTCGCACGAGGCCTGCGCGAGATCGAAGCCCATCACCTTGCGGCCGGCTTTGACCAGATTGGCGGCCATCGGGCCACCCATATTGCCAAGACCAATGAATGCGATTGTCGTCATGTTGCCTGCCCCGTCGTTGATTTGTTATGAGCCCGGAAAGACCAGCGGCTCTCTGCCTTCGGCATCGAAGTAACGCGCGACGATCTCCGGCGTCACGCCGGCGAGATCGGCCGGCTTCCATTTCGGATTGCGATCCTTGTCGATGATGGCCGCGCGCACACCTTCGAGAAAATCGTCGCTGAGGAACACTTGAAGCGCGGCGATATACTCGCGCGACAGACATTCTTCGAGCGACGACGAGGCGCGCGCCTGCCGCAACAGCTTCAGTGTCACGACCATGCTGGTGGGAGACTTCGTCCTCAGCGCATCAAGTGTTGCGCGCGCGAAATCCGAGCTGTCGTTTTCGAGCGCGTCGACGATCTCGGTCATCGTCTCGAACGCGAACAGGCGATCGATCTGCGCGCGTTGTTCGCTCACAGGCGCATCACCGGGCGGCGACGAAAACTGTTTCAGGACGGCTTGAACGTCGTCATCGCCGCGGGAGACATCGAGTTCGGTCAACGCCGCGCGTGCCGCCGGCCAGTCCTTCGCGGCGATGAAGACATCGGCGAAACCGGCCGCCATCGCATCCGCGCCATTCATCGTCTGCCCGGTCAGGCCGAAATATGTTCCAGTCTCGCCCGGCGCCCGCGCCAGCAACCATGTGCCGCCGACATCGGGGAAGAAACCGATGCCGACTTCCGGCATCGCGAGCTTGGTCTTTTCGTTGACGACACGATGGCGACCATGCGCGGCCAGGCCGACGCCACCGCCCATCACGATGCCGTCCATATAAGCCACATAGGGCTTGTCATAGGCGGCGATCCGCGCGTTGAGGAGATATTCCTCGCGCCAGAACACCGGACCGAGATCGCCATGGACCCTGGCGCTGTCGTACAGCCCGCGAATGTCGCCGCCGGCGCACAGCCCACGTTCGCCCGCGCCTTCAAGCAAGACCAGCGTCGCGGCGTCGTTGGTCTCGAAATCGTCCATGGCTTCAGCGATGGTGCGCGTCATTTCCAGCGTCAGCGCATTGATCGCCTTCGGCCGGTTGAGCCGGATCACGCCCGCGAATTTGTCGCGGGTGACGATAAGGTCCTGATCCTGATCCGAACTATAGGTCAACGCGCACCCTCGATCAGCTTGCGCGACACGATCAGCCGCATGATTTCGTTGGTGCCTTCGAGAATCTGATGCACGCGCAGATCGCGCACGATCTTCTCGATGCCGTATTCGAACAGATAGCCGTAGCCGCCGTGGAGTTGCAGCGCATCGTTGGCGACGTTGAAGCCGACATCGGTGCCGAAGCGCTTGGCCATCGCGCAGAGCATCGTCGCGTCCGGATCCTTGCGATCAAGCGCCGCCGCCGCGCGCCACACAAACGTGCGCGCCGCCTCGAGCTCGGTCGCCATATCGGCGATCTTGAATTGCAGCGCCTGAAACTCATCAAGGCGCTTGCCGAAGGCCTTGCGCTCTTTCATGTAGCCAAGAGACTTGTCGAGCGCGGATTGCGCGCCGCCAAGCGAACAGGCGGCGATGTTCAACCGTCCGCCATCGAGGCCTGCCATCGCGATCTTGAAGCCGATGCCTTCAGGCCCGAGCCGATTGGCGATCGGCACGCGGGCATTCTCGAAAATCACCGCGCGCGTCGGTTGCGCGTTCCAGCCCATCTTGCGTTCGTTGGCGCCAAACGACAGGCCCGGCGTATCGGCTTCGACGACGATGGTGGAAACGCCGCCCGCGCCGTCATCGCCGGTCCGCACCATCACGACATAGAGGTCGTTCGCGCCGGCGCCGGAGATGAACTGCTTCTGGCCGTTCAGTACGTAATGATCGCCGTCGATCACCGCGCGCGTGCGCAGCGCCGCCGCATCGGAGCCGGAGCCCGGCTCGGTCAGGCAATAGCTCGCGATCAACTCCATCGTGCACAGCCGCGGCAACCACGTCTGGCGCTGCGCCTCGGATCCGTAGCAATCGATCATCCACGACGCCATGTTGTGGATCGAGATGAAGGCCGACACCGCCGGACAGCCTTGCGCCAACGCCTCGAAGATCAGCGCCGCATCGAATCGCGTCATCGCGGAGCCGCCGACATCGTCGCGGATGTAGATGCCGCCGATGCCGAGTGCCGCCGCCCGCCGCATCACATCGACGGGGAGATGTTTCTCCTCGTCCCATTTCAGCGCGTGCGGCGCGATGTTTTCGGCCGCGAAATCGCGCGCCATGTCGCGGATCGCGATTTGGTC
>JAQGJY010000145.1 GCA_028290325.1 Tardiphaga sp. | reverse complement strand
TCGGCAATAGCCGGCTCGCGATCGCCGTTTTTTTTTGTTTTCACCACTGAGCTGTACCTATTGCTGGCTCACCTCTTCCTGCGGGGGCGCGGTCGGTGGCAAGCGAAGCGCGCCTCCGGGTGTGGGGGTCGACGGTTTCGATCGTGTTAGCCCCCTCACCCCAACCCTCTCCCCAGTGGGGAGAGGGCGCGCGCTGCCACTGTTGTGAGGTGGTCATTTGAACAGGCGAAACATGCCTACCTCACCCACCCCGTCGCCAGGGCGCTGGCCCAGTCCGGCTGTCCGTTCGCGCGGGCCAATTCAGCCATGGCGTTGTGATCGTAAGGCACCTGCCGGAACGTGACCTGCCAGCGGTGGTCGCGGCGTTCGATAATGGCGTAGCTCGCATCCGGCGTCCCGGTCTGCATCAGGTGCGCGTAGGGCGTCACGCCGCGATAGCCGGGGCAGCCGACGCTGCCGGGGTTGACGATCATCCGGCCGTCGCGCAACCGGACCGCGCGCGGCGTATGGGTGTGCGCGCACAGGATCAGCGACTGCGTGATGCCCCGCGCGCGCGCTTCGATAGTCTCGATCGCCGACAGATGGATCGCGCCGTCGGGCGTGACCGATTCCAGCCAGTAGGTGTTGTCGTCCTGCGGCGACGCGTGACAGAGATAGGCCTGGTCGCGATAGATCGTCTCGAACGGCAGCGCGCGCAGCCAGTCGAGCTGCGCGGCGCCAAGCTGGTCGTGCGCGATCCGGTCGGACGGAGCCATGTCCTCGATCTTGAACTCGGTGACATAGCGATCGTGATTGCCGCGCACGCAGGTCGCGTTCATGGCCATCATGATGTCGAGCGTCCGCCGCGCGTCGAGCGGGCCGCTCACCATGTCGCCGAGATTGACGATGTCGGCGATGCCCTGCGCGCGGATGTCCGCGAGCACGGCGTCGAGCGCGAGATAGTTGCCGTGAACGTCGGCGATGGCGGCGAAACGCATGTGGGTTCCTTGAAACACGATGACGCATTCATGTTCATCGCCGATACGGCGAGATCAGTGCTTATTCACCCCGGCAACGTCCCGTTCAAAGCCAGCACATGGCCGGCCAGATACAGCGAGCCGGTGATGAGAATGCGCGGCGGCGTCTCGTAAGCGAGTCGCGCCAAAGCCTGCAATGCCGCCGGCACCGAGTCGGCCAGATCGACGCGTAGGCCAAGGCCGCGCGCGGCATCCGCCAGCGCCTGCGGCGTCATCGCGCCGGGTCGGTCAAAACCCTGCCGATCCGGAATCGGCACCGCGATGATGTGCCGCGTCAGCCCGGTGAAATTCGCCAGAAAGCCGGTCGCGTCCTTGTTGGCCATCATGCCGGCGATCACGACCAGCGGGCGCGACACCCGTTCCTCGAGGTCGCCGAGCGCCGCCGCGACGACACGGCCGCCCTCGGCGTTGTGGCCGCCGTCGAGCCAGATCTCGGCATCGTGCGGCGCCTCCGCCAGCAGCGCGCCCTGGCTCAGGCGCTGCATCCGCGCCGGCCAGCACGCGCCGACGATGCCGCGCTCATAGGCCGCGGTTGCGATGTCGAACCCGTCGAGCGCGCGCAACGTCGCGATCGCCAGACCCGCATTGTCGATCTGATGGCGGCCGAACAGACGCGGCGCGGTGAGATCCAGAAGCCCGACATCGTCCTGATAGACCAAGCGGCCATTTTCCAGCGCCACATGCCACTGCTCGCCGGCGCTGTGCAGCGTCGCCCGCGCGCGCTTCGCGGCGTGCTCGATCGCGCTCATCGCTTCTGGCGATTGCGCGGCGGAGATGACCTGCGCGCCGCGTTTGATGATGCCGGCCTTCTCGGCGGCGATGCTCGCCAGCGTCGTGCCGAGAAATTCGGTGTGGTCGAGACTGATCGGCGTCAGCACGCAGGCGGCGGGACTGTCGATCACGTTGGTCGAATCGAGCCGGCCGCCGAGCCCGACCTCGAGCAACACGACATCCGCCGGGTGGGTCGCGAACAGCATGAACGCCGCCGCCGTCTGCATCTCGAACAACGTGATCGGCGCGTCGGCATTGACGTCCGCGCAATGTTGCAGCGTCGCGATCAGCGCGTCATCGCCGACCAGTTGACCACTGACCCGGAAGCTCTCGTTGAGCCGCACCAGATGCGGCGATGTGAAGGCATGGACGCGCAGGCCGGACGCCTCAAGGATGCCGCGCAGATAGGCCGCCGTCGAACCCTTGCCATTGGTGCCGGCGATATGGATCACCGGCGGCAGGCGCCGTTCGGGATGGCCGAGTGCCGCCAGCAGGCGCTGCATGCGCTCGAGCGCCAGATCGATGACGCGCGGATGCAGCGCCGCGATGCGCGCCAGCAGCGCCTCGAGCGCCGGCGGCGTGGAAGCCGCGAGCGGCGCGGCCGCGCTCACGAATGCGGCGCGGCCGGCGCGAGATCCGGCCCCGGCGCGGTCGCGGCGGGATTGGCGATCGCCTCCAGCGTCGCACGCGGCGTCGCGACGGTTTCGATGGCCGGCGATTTGGTCAGCAGGCGACATAACCGCGCCAGGGTCGGCCGCAAATCGTGGCGATGCACGACCATGTCGATCATGCCATGCTCTTTCAGATATTCCGCGCGCTGAAAGCCTTCCGGCAATTTTTCCCGGATGGTCTGCTCGATCACGCGCGCGCCGGCGAATCCAATCAGCGCGCCGGGCTCGGCGATTTGCACGTCGCCGAGCATCGCGTAGGACGCGGTGACGCCGC
>JAQGJY010000134.1 GCA_028290325.1 Tardiphaga sp. | reverse complement strand
AACTTGCGGCTCTGGCCGACGCCGGATTGTGCCATGTGCAGATCAGCTTTCAGGGCAACGAGCCTGACGTCGCCGACCGCGTCGCCGGCTTCAAGAACGCGCACATGAAGAAGATCGAGGTCGCGCGCTGGACCCGCGAACTTGATCTGCCGCTGACCGTCCATGCCGTGATGCACCGGCAGAACCTGCACCAGCTCGACGATATCATCACGATGGCGGTTGATCTCGACGCCGACCGATTAGAAGTCGCTAATGTTCAATACTACGGCTGGGCTTTGAAAAATCGCGCCGCTCTGATGCCGACGCTGGCGCAGATCGAGACGAGCAGCCGCATCGTCGAGGACGCGCGCGTCCGGCTCAAGGGCACGCTTGAAATCGATTACGTCGTGCCGGACTACTACGCGCTGCGACCGAAAAAATGCATGGGCGGCTGGGGGCGGCAGTTCTTCAACATTTCACCGACCGGCAAAGTGCTGCCCTGTCACGCCGCGGAAACCATCACCGGCCTCGATTTCGAATCGGTTCGCTCGAACCGGTCGATCGCATCGATCTGGCAAAACTCCGACGCCTTCAACAAATATCGCGGCACCGGCTGGATGCCGGAGCCATGCGCGAGTTGCGAATTCAAGGAGGTCGATTTCGGCGGTTGCCGCTGCCAGGCATTCGCGCTGACCGGCGATGCGGGGAATACCGATCCCGCCTGCACGCTGTCGCCGCTGCATGACGCGATCTTCAAGCTCGCCACGCGGGATTCCGAAAGCGCGACGACGCGTTTCATCTATCGCAATTTCTCAGGCGGCACGCAGGAGTCCGAGGATGCCACCTGACGCCGAAGCCGGACGACGCGGCGACGGACTATCGCCTTTGACATCGACGATGCTGGCTGTCGGCGACGGCCATCAGCTTTACGTCGAGAGCAACGGCCGCACCGGCGGGATTCCAGCAGTCTACCTGCACGGCGGGCCCGGCAGCGGCTGTCAGCCGGATCATCGGCGGTTGTTCGATCCGGAACGTTTCCACGCCGTCTTGTTCGACCAGCGCGGCGCGGGCCGCAGCACACCGAAAGGGTCGCGCGAAGCCAATACGACGCAACATCTCGTTGCCGATCTGGAAACAATCCGCCTGCATTTTGGGTTCGATCGATGGATGGTGGTCGGCGGCTCGTGGGGCACGACGCTGGCGCTGGCCTATGCGCAGGCGCATCCGGATCGGGTGACCGGTCTGGTGTTGCGCGCGACGTTTCTCGGCACGTCGGCTGAACTGGACGGCGCGTTTCTCGTCAACTTGCCGCGCATCCATCCCGGCCTCTATCAGGACTTCCTCAATCAATTGCCGCGCGACGAACGCGCCGCGCCGCTGGCAGCCTATTACAAACGCATTCTCGATCCGGACCCGACGATCAGCGCGCCGTTCGCGCGGGCCTGGGGCGACACCGAAAGTATCCTGTCGGTGCAGACGCCAAGCAGGACGCGGCTCGATCTCGCGTCGCTCACCGGATCACGGCCGTTGCCGTCGTCGCCGTTCATGGAAGCCCATTACTTTAGCAATGCCTGTTTCTTGCGACCGGACCAGCTGATGCAGGATGCCTGCCTGCTCAAGGCCGTTCCAGGCATCATCGTGCAGGGGCGCTACGACCTGCTCTGCCCGCCCGCGACGTCGCATGCGCTGGCGGCGGCGTGGGGCAATGCCGTGATCCGCATCGTCGAAGGCGCGGGGCATTCGCTGTATGATCCCGGCGTGCGCGATGCCGTGATGAAGGGTATCGCGGATATGGCGTCGCGGCGGACATAGGCCCATCATTGCGAGCTGACGCGACATCGGCCGCCTGCCGAGTTGCACCGGGCGACGCAATCCGGTCTTACTTGTTGCCTCACGTAGACCGAATTGCTTTATCGTCATAGGTCCTCGAACGGAGACCTATGACTGGCAATGACCGAAGGGGCCTGAACATGCCGATTCCCGCCAAAGGGATGTTGTTGACCTCAATGGACGTCGATCCCGCTCATGAGCTCGACTTCAACCGCTGGTATGATCGGGAGCACCTCGCCGAGCGCGTCGCGATTCCTGGTTTCGTCGAGGCCCGGCGTTACATGGCGCACGACGCCGCTCCGCGCTATCTGAGCCTCTATTCGACGAAAACCTTCGAGGTGCTGGACAGCCCCGCCTATCGCGCGGCGCTTGCCAATCAGACGCCATGGTCAAAGGCGAACATCGCGCGATTTCAGAACATGATTCGCTCGGTCGCCCGCATCACGATCAGTCGCGGCCGGGGTCGCGGCGCGGCATTGGGTTTGGTCCGTCTGCGCGGCGCCACGACCGACTTGCGGGATAGACTTGCGTCGCGATTCGATCCCGAACTGCACGACGGCGTCATCGGCATTTCGTTGCTGGAAGGCGATCCGTCGCTGTCGCGTTCGCTGACAAATCCGGCGGATGACAGCGGCGCCAGCGACTGGTTCATTCTCATCGAGGGCACCTCGATTGACGCCGTGGCGAGCTTGACGCCGTCCCATTTCTCCGGCGTGCTGAACGACGCGACTGTCGTGTCATCAGGCACTTATCGTTTGATGTTCGATCTCGCTGCCGCGGATTTATAGGCTTGCACGGGCGGCCGTTCACCAAGCCGCGAGGACGGGAACCGATCCGCATGTGAGGCGTCTTGACCATTGGGTTCCCCAAACCCCACGGGACATGATCTGATGACGACAAGCACGACCGCAACGCCCGCGACGACTTCCCCCGACATCGACGAAACCGCCGTCAACACGATCCGCACGCTGGCGATGGATGCCGTGCAGAAGGCCAATTCAGGCCATTCCGGCACGCCGATGGCGTTGGCCCCCGTCGCCTATACGCTGTGGCAGGAATTTTTGCGTTACGACCCCGCCGAGCCGCTCTGGCCAAATCGTGATCGCTTCGTTCTATCCGCCGGGCATGCGTCGCTGCTGCTGTATTCGCTGATCCATCTCAGTGGCGTCAAGCGCCTGCGTGACGGACAGGTGACGAACGAAGCCGCCGTCTCGCTGAAAGACATCGAGAACTTCCGCCAGATCGACAGCGTGACGCCGGGCCATCCGGAATACGGCTTCACCACCGGCGTCGAAACCACCACCGGCCCGCTCGGGCAAGGCTGCGGCAACAGCGTCGGCATGGCGATCGCGTCACGCTGGCTCGGCGCGCGCTACAACAAGCCCGATCACACCCTGTTCGACTTCGACGTCTATGTCATCGCGAGCGACGGCGACATCATGGAAGGCGTCGCCAGCGAGGCCGCGTCGATCGCCGGCCATCTCGGCCTGAGTAATCTGTGCTGGATCTACGATAACAACACGATCACCATCGAAGGCCATACCGAACTGGCATTCAGCGAAGACGTGGCGTCGCGCTTCAAGGGCTATCACTGGAACGTCGTGCGCGTCGCCGACGCCAACGATCGCAAGGCCGTCGCCAAGGCGCTGAAAACCTTCAAGCGCACCACTGACAGGCCGACGCTGATCATCGTCGACAGCATCATCGGCTACGGCGCGCCGGATATCCAGAACACATCAGCCGCGCATAGCGACGCGATGGGTGACGAGGAAATCCGCAAGGCCAAAAAGTTCTATGGCTGGCCGGAAGGCGCGCAATTTCTCGTGCCTGATGGGGTGACCGAGCAATTCGCCAAAGGGATCGGCAAGCGGGGCATGAAGCTTCGCAAAGCCTGGGAGACATCATTCCAGGCTTACGGCGACGCGCATGCCCAATCCGCCGAGGAGATCACTCGCAATCTCAAGCACCAGTTGCCGGACGGTTGGGACAAGGATTTGCCGGATTTCGCGGCCGATGCAAAAGGCATCGCGACGCGAGAAGCCTCCGGCAAGGTGCTCAACGCCATCGCGAAGAACGTGCCGTGGCTGATCGGCGGCGCGGCCGATCTGGCGCCCTCGACGAAGACGAAACTGACCTTCGACAACGCCGGCACGCTGGAAAAAGCCACGCCTGGCGGACGCAACATGCATTTCGGCGTGCGCGAACATGCGATGGGCTCGATCGTCAACGGCATGGGGCTGTGCCACCTGCGCGCCTACGGCTCGACGTTTCTCATCTTCAGCGACTATATGAAACCGCCGATCCGGCTCGCCGCCTTGATGGACCTGCCGATTTTCCATGTCTTCACGCACGACTCGATCGGCGTCGGCGAAGACGGCCCGACGCATCAGCCGGTCGAGCAGTTGTTGAGCCTGCGCGGCATTCCCGGCATGCTGGTGTTTCGCCCGTCCGATGCCAACGAGGTGCGCGAAGCCTATCGCGTCATGATGCAGCTGAAGAATCAGCCGGCCTGTCTGGTGTTGAGCCGGCAACCGCTGCCGATTGTCGATCGGACCGTCTATGCCAAAGCCGAGGGGCTGGCGCGTGGTGCCTATGTGCTCGCCGGCGCGGATGACGGCGAGCCGCAGGTGATCCTGATCGGCACCGGCAGCGAGGTGCAGCTCTGCGTGCAGACCTATGAGGCCTTGAAGCAGCGCGGCGTCGTGTCGCGCGTTGTCAGCATGCCCAGTTGGGAATTGTTCGAAAAGCAGGACAGAGCCTATCGCGACGGCGTGCTGCCGCCGCATATTCGCGCGCGCGTCACGGTCGAACAGGGCTCGGTGATCGGCTGGGACCGCTACGCCGGACTGGACGGCGCGATCATCGGGATGCACACTTTCGGTTCCTCGGCACCGCTGAAGGACTTGCTGACCAAATTCGGCTTCACGCCCGAAAAGGTGCTGGAGGCCGCGTTGCAACAAATCGAGCAGAATAAGGCATCATGAATCCCGTCAAAACATTGCAGTCTCACGGTCAGGCCGTCTGGCTCGATTTTCTCGCCCGCGGCTTCGTCGTCAAAGGCGACCTGAAGAAGCTGATCGACACCGACGGCGTGCGCGGCCTCACCTCGAATCCTTCGATCTTCGAAAAGGCGATCGGCTCGTCGGACGAGTATGATGGCGCGATCAAGACGGCGCTGGAAAATAGCGACCGTCCGGTATCCAAGCTGTTCGAAGACCTCGCGGTGGATGACATTCAACGCGCCGCCGATGTCTTCAAACCGCTTTATGACGAAACCCATGGCGAGGATGGTTTCGTCTCGCTCGAGGTGTCGCCGTATCTGGCGCTCGATACGCAAGAAACCATCCGCGAGGGCCAGCATCTCTGGGATGTCGTGAAGCGCAAGAACCTGATGGTGAAGGTGCCGGCGACGGCGGAAGGCTTGCCCGCGGTCGAGCACCTGATCGGTAAGGGCGTCAGCATCAACATCACGCTGCTGTTTTCGCAAGCGGTCTATCGTCAGGTCGTCGAAGCCTATTTGAAGGGCCTTGAAACCTATGTCGCCGGCGGTGGCGATCCTTCGCACGTCGCCAGCGTCGCGAGCTTTTTCGTCAGCCGCATCGACAGCATGGTCGATAAAGAACTCGACGACAAGATCGCTAAGGCGAATGACGAGACAACCAAAAAGCAGCTCGCCGCGCTGAAAGGCAAGGTCGCGATCGCCAACGCCAAGCTGGCCTATCAGGATTACAAAAAGCTGTTCTCCGGCGCGCGCTGGGACAAGCTTGCCGCCAAAGGCGCGAAGCCGCAGCGGCTGTTGTGGGCTTCAACCGGCACCAAGAACAAGGACTATCGCGATACGATCTATATCGAGGAGTTGATCGGCCGGAATACCGTCAACACCGTGCCGCCGGCGACGCTCGACGCGTTCCGCGATCACGGCAAGGTTCGCGATTCGCTGGAAGAGAACGTCGATGACGCCAAGCGCGTCCTCGCCGAGCTGGAAGCCTCGGGCATTTCGCTCGACAAGATCACCGAAGCGCTGGTGGTCGATGGCGTGAAGCAGTTCGGCGACGCGGCTGACAAGCTCTACGGCGCGGTCGCGCACAAACGCGCGGTGGTGATGGCCGGCGGCATCGACAAGCAGACCCTCGCGCTTGGCGATACGCTCGGCAAGACGGTGAAGGACGCCACGGACGACTGGCGCGCCAAGGGCCTGATCCGCTGGCTGTGGCAGCACGATGCCAATGTCTGGACGGGTGGCGATGAAGCCAAATGGCTGGGCTGGTTGAACAGCGTCGAGGCCGAGACCAACAAGCTCGGTGACTATGCGGCGTTCGCGGGCTGGGTGAAGACGCAGGGCTTTACCGACGCCGTCGTGCTCGGCATGGGCGGATCAAGTCTCGGGCCCGAGGTCTTGGCGACCACGTTCGGACAGGCCCCGGGATTTCCGAAACTGCACGTGCTGGACTCGACCGATCCGGCACAGGTCCGCGCCATGGCTGAGCGCATTGATTTGAAAACGGCGTTGCTGATCGTCTCCAGCAAATCCGGCGGCACGACCGAACCAAACGTGATGAAGGATTATTTCTTCGCGCAAGTGAGCGAGGCGGTCGGCAAAGATAAAGCCGGTGAGCATTTCGTTGCCGTTACCGACCCGGGCTCGTCGCTGGAACAGGTGGCGAAGCAGCAGGGTTTCGCGCGCATTTTCCACGGCGATCCCACGATCGGCGGGCGTTATTCGGTGCTGTCGCCGTTCGGCATGGTGCCGGCCGCCGCCGCCGGCGTCGATCTGAAACAACTGTTGAATCTCGCGGCGCAAATGGTGCGCTCGTGCGGGCCGGATGTGCCGCCGTCGGAAAATCCCGGCGTGCAGCTTGGCCTCACGATGGGTCATGCTGGTCTTGCCGGCCGCGACAAGGTGACGATCTTCGCCTCGAAAAGCATTGCCGATTTCGGCGCGTGGGCCGAACAGCTGATCGCCGAATCCACCGGTAAGAACGGCAAGGGCCTGATCCCGATCGACAACGAGACGCTTGGCGCGCCGGCTGTTTATGGCAAGGATCGTCTGTTTATCGATCTCGTCGTCGATGGCGATGGCGACAAAGCGCATGATAAGATGTTGGCGGCGCTGGAACAGGCCGGCCATCCCGTCGTTCGCATCAACCTCGCGTCGAGAGACCATCTGGCGCAGGAGTTCTTCCGCTTCGAGATCGCGACGGCGGTGGCGGGCGCGGTGCTCGGCATCGATCCGTTCAACCAGCCGGACGTCGAGGCCGCCAAGCTCAAGACCCGCGATCTGATCCTGGCGTTTGACAAAGCGGGCTCGCTGCCGACCGAGACGCCCATCATCACCGATGGTGATTTCGCGATCTATACGGACGACACGAACGCGGCCAGGCTGAGAACAGCCGGTGCGACGGAGAATGTCGGCTCATGGCTGAAGGCGTTGATGTCGGGCGTCAAGCCCGGCGACTATGTCGCGCTGCTGGCCTATATCGCCCACAGCCAAACGCATATCGACACGTTGCAGGCGGCGCGGCTCGCCATCCGCGACGCGAAACACGTCGCCACCTGCCTGGAGTTCGGCCCGCGCTTCCTGCACTCCACCGGCCAAGCCTATAAAGGCGGACCCGATTCCGGCGTGTTCATCCAGATCACAGCGGATCACGCCGGCGATCTCGATGTGCCTGGCCAGAAGGCGAGTTTCGGCACCATCATCGCCGCGCAGGCACGCGGCGATTTCGGCGTGCTGACCGAGCGTGGCCGGCGCGCGCTGCGGATTCATATTTCCGGGGATCTGCAGAGCGGCTTGAAAGCCCTGGATGCCGCGATTCAATCGGCGCTGGCGTAAGGACATCATTATATGCAGCTCGGAATGATCGGTCTCGGCCGCATGGGGGCGAACATCGTTCGCCGCGTAATGAAGGACGGCCACACCGCCGTGGTCTACGACAAGGATGCGAAAGCGGTCGCGGCGCTGGTCAGCGAAACCGCGATCGGCGCCTCAAACCTTGACGACTTCGTCGCCAAACTCGACGCGCCGCGCACGGTGTGGGTGATGTTGCCGGCCGGCAAGATCACCGAGGCGACCATCGATCAGCTTCACAAGCTGCTGAACCCGGACGACGTCATCATCGATGGCGGCAACTCATTCTGGCAGGACGACATCCGCCGCGCCAAGGCGCTCAAGGAAAGCGGCATCCATTATGTCGATGTCGGCACCTCCGGCGGCGTGTGGGGCCTCGATCGCGGCTATTGCATGATGATTGGCGGCGACAAGCCGGTCGTCGATCGCATCGATCCGATCCTGAAAACGCTGGCGCCCGGAATCGGCGATATTCCGCGCACGCCGGGCCGCGACAAGCGCGATCCGCGCGTCGAGCAAGGTTATATCCATTCCGGGCCGGTCGGCGCCGGGCATTTCACCAAGATGGTGCATAACGGCATCGAATACGGCCTGATGCAGGCCTATGCCGAAGGCTTCGACATTCTCAAGAACGCCAATATCGACGCGCTGCCGGAAGCGCATCGTTTCGATATCGACGTCGCCGATGTCGCGGAAGTCTGGCGGCGCGGCAGCGTGATCCCGTCCTGGCTGCTCGACCTCACGGCGGCCGCGCTCGCGGCCAATCATACGCTCGACGAGTATTCTGGCTTCGTGGAAGATTCCGGCGAAGGCCGCTGGACCGTCAACGCCGCGATCGACGAGGCCGTGCCAGCCGAGGTTTTGACGGCGGCGCTCTATGCGCGGTTTCGCTCGCGACGCGAGCATACCTTCGCGGAGAAGATTCTATCCGCGATGCGGGCGGGGTTCGGCGGCCATAAAGAACCGCAGCAGCATCCCGATGCCGCGCACAAGATCGCACCCCAGATCGTCAAACCGAAAGCCGACACGTGATCGAAACCGAAAAACGCCGCGCATCGACGATCCAGGATGCCAAAAAACCCGATGCCTGCGCCTTCGTCATCTTCGGCGTGACCGGAGACCTCGCGCATCGCCTGGTGATTCCGGCGCTCTACAATCTCGCCGCGACCAACCTGTTGCCGGAGCATTTCTGCATCGTCGGCGTCGCGCGCGAGGCGATGAGCGACGATGAATTGCGCGACAGCCTGATGAAGGGCTTGAGGAAATTCGCGACGCGCCAGGTCGACGAGTCCATCGCCGAGCAGCTGCTCGCATGCGTCAGTTGCGTCGAGGCCGATCCGAAAGAACCCGCCTCGTTCGACGGCCTCAAGACCAAACTCGAAGCGCTCGAATGCAGCACCGAAAGCGGCGGCAATCGATTGTTCTATCTGGCGACGCCACCGAGCGCGTTCGCGCCGATCGCCAACCAGCTCGGCCGCGTTGGGTTGCTGAAGGAAGACAACGGAAGCTGGAGCCGGCTGATCGTCGAAAAGCCGTTCGGCACCGATCTGAAATCCGCCAAGGCGCTGAACAACGATCTCCTGAAGATCGCCAACGAGCAGCAGATCTATCGGATCGATCATTATCTTGGCAAGGAGACGGTGCAGAACATCCTGGTGCTGCGCTTCGCCAACGGCATGTTCGAACCGATCTGGAATCGCAACCACATCGATCACGTGCAGATCACCGTCGATGAAAAGCTTGGCGTCGGCCATCGCGGCAGCTTCTACGACGCCACTGGCGCGCTGCGCGACATGGTGCCGAACCATCTATTCCAGCTGCTGTCGCTCGTCGCGATGGAGCCACCGGCAAAATTCGAAGCCAATGCCGTGCGTTCGGAAAAGGCCGAGGTGCTGGCCGCGATCCAGACCCAGACGCAAGACGAGGCGCTGCATAATTCCGTGCGCGGCCAATATACCGGCGGCACGATCGGCGACGTCACGATTGAGGATTATCTCAAGACCGAGAACGTCAAGCCGGACAGCACGACCGAGACCTATGCCGCGCTGAAGCTGACGATCGACAATTGGCGCTGGGCCGGCGTGCCGTTCTATTTGCGAACCGGCAAGGCGCTCGGCATCAAACGTACCGAAGTCGCGATCAAGTTCAAGCGCGCGCCATTCGCGATGTTTCGCGATACGCCCGTCGAGGAACTGGTGGAGAATTATCTCGTCATCGGCGTCGAGCCGACCGAGGGCATCGCATTACACTTCAATACCAAGGTGCCCGGACCGTCGATCGCGATCGACGGCGTCGAGATGACGTTCCGCTACAAGGATTACTTCAAGGCCGAGCCGGCCACCGGCTATGAGACGCTGATCTACGACTGCATGATCGGCGACAACATTCTGTTTCAGCGCGCCGACAGCGTCGAGGCCGGATGGAAGGCCGTGCAGCCATTCCTCGATGCGTGGAAGGCCGCCGGCGACAGCGGCCTGGCGCCCTACAAAGCCGGCAGCGAGGGCCCGAAGGCGGCCGACGACCTGCTGAAACGCGATGGCCGCCGCTGGCGCGTGCTGGGCTGAGGCGATGACAAGCCCGCGCAGCCTCATTCATGTCGCCGATGCCGACGCCTTGGCGGCGGCCGCAGCGCAGCGTTTGATGGCGCGCATCGATGCCAATCCGGGCCGCGTCGCGATCTGCCTCACCGGCGGATCGAGCCCGAAGCGGTTGTATGAATTGCTGGCGACGCCGGATTACGCCAAGGCGATCCCATGGGATCGCGTGCATTGGTTCATCGGCGACGACCGCTTCGTGCCGCAGGACGATCATCTCAGCAATATCGGTATGGCGCGCGCGACTTTTCTCGATGCGCTGGCACCGCGCGATCACGTCCATCCGATCCCGACCGACGCCGCCGATCCCGATACGGCCGCCAGGGCCTACGAGACGACGCTGAAGCAATTTTACGGCGGTACCACGCTGGCGGCGTCAAAGCCGTTGTTCGATCTGGTGCTGATGGGCATCGGCCCGGACGGACATACCGCATCTCTGTTTCCCGGCTATCCCGCGATCGAGGTGCGCGATCGCTGGGTGGTCGGTGTGCCGCTGGCGCATGTCGCGCCGTTCGTCCCGCGTGTCACGCTGACGCTGCCCGCTCTGGCGTCGTGCCGGGAAATGCTGTTTCTCGTCAGCGGTGCCGACAAGCGCGAGATCGCCACGCGCGCGCTGACCGATGACACGTTGCCGGCGGCGCGGGCGCGGTCGCACCACGAGACGATCTGGCTGATCGATACCGATGCCACGCCGGAGCGCCTCGATGTCGCCTGACGCGAATCCCTGCGCCCTGATCGTGATGGGCGTCTCCGGCTCCGGCAAGAGCACGATCGCGCAAGCGCTCGCGAACCGGATCGGCTGGCGCTACGAGGACGGCGACAGTTTCCATCCGAAAGCCAACGTCGAGAAGATGAAAGCGGGCCACCCGCTGAATGACGACGACCGCTGGCCATGGCTGCAAGCGATCGCCGACGAGATCGACCGCGTCGCCGAGGCCGGCGAGCGCATCATCGTCGCCTGCTCCGCGCTGAAGCGCGCGTATCGTGATATCCTCGTCCACGGTCGCGACGATGTCGTGATCATCTATCTCGACGGCAGCCGCGAATTGATCGCGGACCGCCTCAGGAAACGCAAAGGCCATTTCATGCCCGCAGGCCTGCTCGACAGCCAATTCGACACGCTGGAACCACCGCGCGCGGATGAACGCCCGCTGGTCGTGAGGATCGATGCCAGCGTGGAGGCGATCGTCGATGACATTGCGGACAAGCTGGCGGAGCGCGCGTCATGACGATCAAACTCGTGGTCACCGATTGCGATGGCACGCTGGTGACGCCCGACAAGCAACTGACGCCCGCCGCGATCGCCGCCGTCGGCCGGTTGCGCGAGGCCGGTATCGGTTTCACGGTGACATCGAGCCGGCCGCCGGTCGGCATGCGGATGCTGGTGCGGCCGCTCGGGCTGACGCTGCCGCTCGGGCCGTTCAACGGCTCGTCGATGGTGACGCCGGATTTCGCGCCGATCACGCAGCATGTGATTCCGCCGGAGGCCTGCAAGCGCGCGCTCGCGGTGCTGGCGGATTTCAAGGTCGATGCATGGATTTTCACCAACGACGCCTGGGTGGTGATGCGCGACGACGGCAAATACGTGCCGCACGAGCAAAACACGATCGACCATGCGCCGCTGATCGTGACCGACTTCGCGCCTTATCTTCTGAAGGCTTGCAAGATCGTCGGCGCCAGCGGCGACGCGGACAATCTGAAGGCCTGCGAAATGGCGATGCGGACCGCGCTCGGCGACAGCGCGCTCGCGGTGCGATCGCAGAGCTATTATCTCGACGTGACGCCGCCTGGTCAGGACAAAGGCAGCTTCATCGCCGCGATGGCGCAACGCGAAGGCATCGCGCTGGATGAGGTCGCCGTGCTTGGCGACATGCAGAACGATCTGGCAATGTTCAAGCGCGCGGGCCTG
>JAQGJY010000121.1 GCA_028290325.1 Tardiphaga sp. | reverse complement strand
AACACCTTCGGCCATCTGTTTCGCGTCACGACCTTTGGCGAGAGCCACGGCGTCGCGATCGGCTGCGTGGTCGATGGCTGCCCGCCGCGTATCCCGCTGGATGTCGCCGACATCCAGCTCGATCTGGATCGCCGCAAGCCCGGCACGTCGCGCTTCACCACGCAGCGCCAGGAAGCCGACACGGTGAGGATCTTGTCCGGCGTGATGGTCGATGACAGCGGCCAGCAGGTGACGACGGGCACCCCGATCGCGCTGGAGATCGCCAATACCGATCAGCGCTCGAAGGATTATTCCGACATCAAGGACAAGTTTCGCCCGGGCCACGCGGACTTTACCTATGAAGCCAAATACGGCCTGCGCGATTATCGCGGCGGCGGGCGCTCCTCCGCGCGCGAGACCGCGAGCCGCGTCGCCGCCGGCGCGATCGCGCGCAAGATCGTGCCGGGCCTCACTGTGCGCGCCGCACTGGTGCAAATGGGTCCGCATCGGATCGATCGCGCGGCGTGGGATTGGGACGAGGTCGGCAACAACCCGTTCTTCTGCCCGGACAAGGCCAAGGCCGCGTTCTTCGCTGACTATCTCGATGGCATCCGCAAATCCGGCTCGTCGATCGGCGCGGTGATCGAGGTCGTCGCCGACGGCGTGCCGGCCGGTCTGGGCGCTCCGATTTACGCGAAGCTCGACGGCGATCTGGCGGCGGCGTTGATGAGCATCAACGCGGTGAAGGGCGTCGAGATCGGCGACGGCTTCGCGGCGGCGGCCTTGTCGGGCGAAGACAATGCCGACGAAATGCGGATGGGCAATAACGGCCCGTCGTTCCTGTCGAACCATGCCGGCGGCATTCTTGGCGGCATCTCGACCGGGCAGCCGGTGGTGGCGCGCTTCGCGGTGAAGCCAACCTCGTCGATCCTGTCGCCACGCAAGACCGTCGATCGCAACGGCGGCGATACGGATATCCTCACCAAAGGCCGCCACGATCCCTGCGTCGGCATTCGCGCGGTGCCGGTCGGCGAAGCGATGATGGCCTGCGTGATCGCCGACCATTACCTGCGCCATCGCGGCCAGGTCGGGTAAGCGGCCGTATGTGCCGGCGGCCGCCTACTCCTCCGGCTCCGTCGTGAATAACAGCGGATAGCCCTTGGCGCGGCCGGCATCCGTCGCGCGGGTGGCTTTGGTTTCGGCGACGTCGCGCGTGAACACCGCGACCACGCAGGCGCCGCGCTGATGCGCCGTCATCATCACCTTGGCGGCCTGATCCTCGGTCATGCGGAATTCCGACTTCAGCACGCGCACCACGAATTCGCGCGGCGTGAAATCGTCATTGATGAGGATCACTTTATACAGCTTCGGCCGCTCGACCTTCAGCTTCGGTGCGACGCGCGGCGTGGTGACGGTATCGGGCATTGGCCAGCGCGTTCCGGTGGTGGGGGTGAAGTTGCGATCATAATCGCATCGTCCGGTGCTGTCGATTGTTGCAGCGGGTGTGACGGTTCCATCTTGCGCGCCGCCGATTGCATGTCACGATGACCGGACGTCTTCGACGGAGGACAACCGATGCGCTGGTGGGTCTCGTTCGCGGCAATCCTGACGGCAGGGGCCATCGCCGGCGGTGACGGTCTGGCCGCGCCTTACGGCGCCCGCGTCGCTGCAACGCAGGACGCGGTGGTCGACGTCGAACTCGTTCTCGCCGTCGATGTCTCCTACTCGATGGACATGGACGAACTCGCGATCCAGCGCGAGGGTTATGCCCAGGCCATCGTCTCCAAGGAATTCCTGCAAGCGCTGAAGACCGGGCCGAACGGCAAGATCGCCGTGACCTATTTCGAATGGGCGGCGGCGAACGACCAGAAACTCGTGATCCCGTGGCGCGTGATCGACGGGCCGGAATCCGCCGACGCCGTCGCCGCCGAAATCATGAAGGCGCCGATCCGGCGGGCGTCGCGCACCTCGATCTCGGGCGCGATCCATTACGCGATGCCTTTGTTCGAGCAGAATGCCTATCGCGGCATCCGGCGCGTGATCGACATTTCCGGCGACGGGCCGAACAACAACGGCACGCTGGTGACCATCGCGCGCGATGCGGCGATCGAGAAGGGCATCATCATCAACGGCCTGCCGATCATGGCCAAGGAGACCAACTACGCGACGATGGATATCGAAAACCTCGATTACTATTACGAAGATTGCGTCATCGGCGGGCCGGGCTCGTTCGTGGTCCCGATCAAGGATCGCGATAAATTCAAGGAAGCGATCCGCACCAAGCTGGTTTTAGAGGTTGCTGAAAAACTCCCCGAGCGCTGGGTGGTGCCGGTCGTCGGCCGCGAGCCGCGCGTCTCCTGCACGATCGGCGAGAAGATCTGGCAGGATCGGTGGGGGCGGTAGCGCTTTGGGGTCTGCCTCCCTCCCGGGCAGGACAAGCGCCCCGCGATCTACCGGCGAACGAACCCGCGAGTCATTACTTCACGAACTTTGCCACCAATTCCACATGCGGCGTGTGGCGAAACTGATCGACCGGCGTCACGCTGTCGATGCGATAGCCGCCGTCGATCAGCAGCCGCGCGTCGCGCGCGAAGGTCTGCACGTTGCACGACACCGCGATCACCAGAGCGACCTTGCTTTTCACCAGATGCGTGACCTGCGCCAACGCGCCCTGGCGCGGCGGATCGAACACGACGCCATCGACGTCGCGCAATTCCTGCGGCACCATCGGCCGGCGAAACAGGTCGCGGACCTCGGCCTTGATCGGCTTGAGGCCGGGCGATTTCGCCGCGATCTGCAATGCGCCGATCGCCCCCGCCTCGCTGTCGAAAGCCAGCACCCGCGATTTGGCGGCGAGCCGCAAGGCGAACGGCCCGACGCCGCAAAACAGGTCGGCGATCAGCTTTGATCTTCCCGCGTGCTTGACCACCAGCGCGCCTAGCGCGTCTTCACCCGCCGTGGTCGCCTGCAAGAATGAGCCGGGCGGCAACAGCACCTGCGCGGGGCCGACGGTGATGGCCGGCGGCGTCCGCATCAGCACCAGTTCGCCGTGCCGCGTCAGCCGCGTCAATTTATATTGCTCGGCGATGCCCGATAAGATCGCGATCATCGGCGTCGGCAATGGGCCGGTGCCGCGCACGTCGACGTCGAGGCCGTTGCTCGCGGCGGTGATTTGAATATCCAACGGCTTGTTGGTGGGCTTGAGTATGTCCGCCAGCACCCGCGCGACATCGAGCGCGCCGGCGAGCGCCGGATCGAGGATCGGGCATTGCTCGATATCCACGATCGCATGCGACCCGGCGGCGGCGAAGCCGACATGCAGCGCGTTATCCGCATCGCGCCGCGCATGCACGGTGATGCGGCGGCGGCCCGCGCCATGGGCGTCGATCAGATCATCGACGGCGCAGGCGATGCCGGCATGAGCGAGCGTGTCGACGACGATCTGTCGCTTCCAGGCCCGATAATTCTCCGGCCGCCAGTGCTGGATCGCGCAGCCACCGCATTTGCCGAAATATTTGCAAAACGGATCAATGCGCTCCGCGCTGGGCTTGAGAACCGCCTGAAGCGCGCGCCGATCCGGATGACCGGGCAGCGGCGCGGCCGTGACGGTTTCGCCCGGCAGCGTATAGGGCACGAAGGCTGTTGCGCCATCGGCATAGGCGACGCCGTCGCCGCGTTGGCCGACATGATCGATCGTGAGGGTTTCACTCACGGCGCGCGCCGATGAAGAATTCGGTGTTGCCGTCGCCGCCGGTGATGTCCGACGGAAACACGGAGACGTCTTTGCAGCCCAGCGATTCCACGAAAGCCGCGATATCGTCGCATACCGCTTGGTGCACGGCGGTGTCGCGGACCACGCCCTTTTTGGCGGCCTTCCGCGTGGCTTCGAATTGCGGCTTGATGAGCGCGAGCATATGCATCGGCGAGGCCGCCAATTCGAGCGCGGCGGGCAGCACGGCCTTTAGTGAAATGAAACTGCAGTCGATCACGACGACATCCGGCCGCTGCGGCAGTCGCGTGCCGGCCAGGCTGCGGATATCGGTTTCTTCCATCGAGACGATTCTCGGATGGCCGTGCAACGCGGGATGCAACTGGTCACGGCCGACATCGATGGCGAAAACAAGCGCCGCGCCATTGGCGAGCAGCACTTCGGTGAAACCGCCGGTCGAGGTGCCGACATCGAGGCAGACGTGGTCTTCGATGTCGATCGGGTAGCGCTGCAGCGCGCCGGACAGCTTGACGCCGCCGCGCGAGACCCACGGGTGCGCTGGCCGCGCGTCAATTTCAGCGCTCGCTAAAATACCTTCGGAGGCTTTCAAGACGATCTTGCCATCGGCGAGGACAAGCCCGGCGTCGATCGCCGCCTGGGCGCGGGCGCGGCTTTCGAACAGTCCGCGCTCGACGAGCAATAGATCGGCGCGTTTGCGTTTGGCGTCCATCAGCGCGCGCTCGCGATTGTCAGGCATTGCTCGAAACTCGCCAGATCACGCCAGATGTCGCTCGGCATGCGTGTCGGTGTGACCAGCGGCGCGCCATGAAGATCGAGCGCGTGGATCATCATGAGATTGTCCACGTGACCGAAATCCTCGACGGTTGATCCGTCGCGATCGATCTTGATGCCGCCGCTTGCCGTGATGCCAACGATACGATCGGCATAGATGCGCGGATCGTTGCAATAGGCGAAGCAGCGTTTGCCTTTGCCGGCCATGTAACCAAGTTCATAGACCGTGCCGGCATCGGCGCTCGGGCCGCGAAACGGCGTCAGGTTGGCGATGATCGCGTCGGCGCGATCCATCATGGTCTGATTGGCATGGAAAATCTGCAACGAGGCATCCCGCGCTTTTGGATCGATTGCGCTATCGAGCGGAAACAGGCCGTTAAAACCATACGCCGCGCACAGCGCGACCTTGCGGCGGCCGATCTCGACGGCATCGGGCAAGAAGACATCGGGCCCCGCGAGATAGATGGCTTTGGTCATGCCGGGATGCTCGTCTCACTATACGTCGTCATTCCGGGATTCGACCGGGCGGCTTTGGCCGCCAGGGCGAAGGTCCGGAATCTGGCCGAGATGAAGACGATGCGATTCCGGGTTCACTCGCGCTAGCGCGCTTCAGCCCCGGAATGACAACGCGCTCACGCCAGTTTGACGGTCTCGGCCTTGAAATCCTTGCCGAGCGCTTCGAACACCTTTTTGACGATCCCCTTGGCATCGAGACCGGCGCGGCCATACATCGCGGCCGGCGTGTCGTGATCCTGGAATTCGTCGGGCAGCACCAGCGAGCGCATCCGCACGCCGGCATCGAGCAGGCCCATGTCCGACAACGTCTGCATGACGTGCGAGCCGAAACCACCGATCGAGCCTTCTTCGATCGTCAGCAGGATCTCGTGATCGCGCGCGAGCTTCGAAATCATCTCGATGTCGAGCGGTTTCATGAAGCGCGCATCGGCGACCGTCGTCGACAGGCCCAATGTCGCCAGCTCGTCGGCGGCCTTCTCGCATTCAGCGAGACGGGTGCCGAACGACAGCAGCGCCACCTTGTTGCCTTCGCGAATGATGCGGCCCTTGCCGATTTCGAGCGGAATGCCAACTTCCGGCATTTCGACGCCACGGCCTTCGCCACGCGGGTAACGCAGCGCGCTCGGCGCATTGTTGATCGCGACCTGGGTGGCAACCATGTGAACGAGCTCAGCCTCGTCGGACGCCGCCATGATGACGAAGCCCGGCAGACAGCCGAGATAGGCGTTGTCGAACGAGCCGGCATGGGTCGCGCCGTCGGCGCCGACCAGACCGGCGCGGTCGATCGCGAAACGAACCGGCAGGCCCTGAATCGCGACGTCGTGCACGATCTGGTCATAGCCGCGTTGCAGGAAGGTCGAGTAGATCGCGACGAACGGCTTGTAGCCTTCGGTGGCCAGACCCGCCGCGAAGGTGACGGCGTGCTGCTCGGCGATACCGACATCGAAGGTGCGGTCGGGGAAGGCCTTGTTGAAGATGTCCACGCCGGTGCCGGACGGCATCGCCGCCGTGATGGCGACGATCTTGTCATCCTTCTCGGCTTCCTTGACCAGGCTCTGGCCGAACACGTTTTGATAGGCGGGCGCGTTGGGCTTGGATTTCGACTGCGCGCCAGTGGCGACGTCGAACTTGACGACGGCGTGATACTTGTCGGCGGCCGCCTCGGCCGGGCCATAGCCCTTGCCCTTCTGCGTGACGACGTGAACCAGGATCGGCCCGGTTTCCATGTCGCGGACATTCTGCAACACCGGCAGCAGGTGATCGAGGTTGTGGCCGTCGATCGGGCCGACGTAATAGAAGCCGAGTTCCTCGAACAGCGTGCCGTTGTTGACCATGAAGCCGCGCGAATATTCCTCGACGCGCTCGGCGCGCTCGGCGATCAGCTTCGGCAGATGCTTGCCGAGCTGCTTGGCGGCTTCGCGCAGCGAACGGTAGGTCTTGCCGGAATACATCCGCGACAGATAGGCCGACATCGCGCCGACCGGCGGCGCGATCGACATGTCGTTGTCGTTGAGGATGACGATCAGGCGCGAATTCATCGCGCCGGCATTGTTCATCGCCTCATAGGCCATGCCGGCTGACATCGCGCCGTCACCGATCACGGCGATAACGTTGTTCTTGCCGCCCGAGAGATCGCGCGCGACGGCCATGCCGAGGGCGGCGGAAATCGAGGTCGACGAATGCGCGGCGCCGAACGGATCGTAATCGCTCTCGGTGCGCTTGGTGAAGCCGGACAGGCCGCCGGCGGTGCGCAGGGTGCGGATACGGTCGCGGCGGCCGGTGAGGATCTTGTGCGGGTAGGCCTGATGGCCGACATCCCAGATCAGACGATCGCGCGGGGTGTCGAACACATAATGCAGCGCGGTGGTCAGCTCGACCACGCCGAGCCCCGCGCCGAAATGGCCGCCGGTCGTGGACACGGCGTCGATGGTCTCCTGGCGCAGCTCGTCGGCGACCTGTCGCATCTGTTCGACCTTGAGCTTACGCAGATCGTCTGGCGTCCGGATGGTGTCGAGCAGCGGCGTCTTACTGAAATCGGTCACGGCGTTATTTCCAATTGTTGCACGTCCACGCGGCTGCCTGACATCGGATCGTTGCGCTCCCAAAGCGCCGGTCCGTGCCGGCTCCCCCGTGGACCGGGAAGCCTAATGATGTGAAGCCTTAAAATAGGCTTCGGTCTATTGCTATGATAACTAGCACTCTTTGCGGCCACGTTCTGTCGAACATTTTCGCTAGCCGTTTGAAGCGCTTATCAACCTTAATAGGTCGCGGACAGGCTGTCCTCCGCAATTCTGCGGACCCTTTACACGAAAGCTGTCGCTAAAGCCAACCTCCCCGCGCCATGCCTGTCGTAAGGTCGGGTCGAAAAGCGTTTGGGTTCAATCGGCTAGGTCGTGTTTTGGCAAATGTCGGCCAGTTCGGAGGTTCCCGGAACCGCCATGCGGCCGGCCGAAATTTCCAGTTGTTTCCAGGCTCGCGCTTGCGTGACGAGTTCCCCGATGGCGATATCGAGCGCGGCGGCCGGCTGATGCATGCGCCGCATCAGCGAGAGCGGGCCGCAGGCGATCATGAAAAAATCATAGGCGTGCGGTCTGTCGTTGGCCATGACGAACTGGAAATGCACCCGGAAGAAGCGCCAGCGGAAGCGTTTGTAGTGCTCCGGGTTGATGATGTCCCGGAACCGGACCGAGACCAGCACCGGGTTGCGCCGTGCGGTGCCGACATCGATGCCGTGGCCGGTGATCGGATCGAACGGGAAGAAGCTCATCACGTCCTTGCGCGATTGGCAGTCCACCCAGTCGATCGACGGCTCGACCGCGAGCGCCGCCAGATGCGCGCGGAAATCATGCGCGCCCTCGTGAAAGCCGACGATTGGCAGGTTGCCGCCAAGCGTGAGAAGCACGACACGCGGCCGATGGTGGCCAAGCTTCGGATCCAGCGCCAGCGCCCGCGCCATGATTTCGACGCCGAGAAACGAGCCGGAGCTGTGCCCCACCAGCAAGATCTCATCGGCGTCACTTGATGCCGCGACGTCGGCGAGGTGCCGCGCGAACGCATCGATCCGCGCGTCCCAATCCGGCCGCTGACGATGCGCGAATCGCCAGGTGAAGATCGTGTCGGACATCAGATAAAGCAGATAGGTGCGCTTTTCCGTGTATTTCAAAAACAGGCCCAAGGCCGCGACGAACACCGCGCCGCCGGCGGCGATGTCGTAGCCGTTCGGCAATCCGATCGCGGACAACAGCGCCGCGAACGCCCAGGCGATGCCGGCCGCCCAGATCGCTTCGTTGAGCAGCACGAAATGTGGATAGCTGATGAAGATCGCGAACCGCCAATGCGCTTTCCAGAAGCGGCGCAGCGTGCCGGCAAATACCAAGCGCCAGTAGATTGCAATGGCGTGCATCAGCGTCCGCCAGATCGGCCATTGCAGGTCGTCCTGGATCAGATCCTCGAAGCGCAGGAAATCGTAACTGGTGTGGGTCCGCCAGTCCGCGGCCGACGTTTCGATCGCCCAGGACGCCATCGATCCGTCCGCGGCACTTTTCGGCCGTGTGATGGTGGTGGTGATGCCGTAGAGCTGGGCGAACCTGCGCAATTCGGTGCGGAACATCCGATAATACGGCGCAAGACCGCGCGGATCGTAGCCTTGCACGTAAATGACGTGGCGGTGCCGCACGCGCGCGTCGCTATCCGCCTCAGTTCGCTCCACCCGCTGCACCTTCTCGCGAACGTCCGCCCGGCCCCGCCGGGCCCCCCTTGGACCAACAGCCGACTTATAGCAGGCTGGTCGTGGCGCCCAAGCGACTTTCGTCGCGGTATCCCTTTACTGGACGTCGAGCGGCGCGGTGCCGACCGCGCGACCGCTGGAGTCGGTGGTGATCTTGTCCACCCTGGCCTCGGCCTGCCGCAGCACGTCCTCGCAGCGCCGTTTCAAGGCTTCGCCGCGCTCGTAGATCGTCACCGACTCTTCGAGCGGCACCTTGCCGTCTTCAAGCCGCTTGACGATGGTTTCGAGCTCTTCCATCGCGCGTTCGAAGCTGAGCTTCCTGACGTCGGCAAAAGTCGGTTCGGCCATATGCTGTCCTCTGTCGTCTGTCTTCGCGCGGATTCGGCCCGGAGATTCGTTACAGGACAGAATGACAGGTTTGAGGGGTGAATGTGGCGGGGTCACCCATGCATCAAGGCCGTGACGTGGGCGTCGACGGATTCGGCAAGGCCCTGAAGGTCGTAGCCACCTTCGAGCACCGAAACGACGCGGCCCCCGGCGGTGTGATCGGCGAGGTCCATCAGCTTGCGCGTGACCCAGTTGAAATCCTCCGCGCGCAATTCCAGCCCGCCGAGCGGGTCGCGGTAATGCGCGTCGAAGCCGGCGGAGATCACGATCAATTCCGGCGCGAAGGCGCGCAGCTGCGGCAGGATCAGATCATCGAAGGCCGCGCGGAATTTGACCGAGCCGTCGCCCGATTGCAGCGGCGCGTTGACGACCGTGTCGTGCTCGCCGCGCTCGTTGCTGGCGCCTGTGCCGGGAAACAGCGGCATCTGATGTGTCGAGCAATACATCACGCTGGGATCGGCCCAGAAGATATCCTGCGTGCCGTTGCCGTGGTGGACGTCGAAATCGATCACCGCGACGCGGTCGAGACCGTACTGGCGCCGCGCGTGGCGCGCGGCGATGGCGGCATTGCCGAAGAAACAAAAGCCCATCGGCTTGTTGATCTCGGCATGATGGCCGGGCGGCCGGGTCGCGACGAAGGCGTTGGTCGCGTAACCTTTCATGACGGCGTCGGTCGCCGCGACCGCGCCGCCGACGCCGCGCAGAGCGGCCTCCCAGGTGCCCGGCGACATCGACGTATCGCCGTCGATATAGACGATGCCATGCGTGGGCGCGACGTGGCGCAGTTCGTCGATGTAATGGTCGTTATGGCAAAGCGCGACCGAATCCAGTTGTCCGAGCGGAGCCTGGTCGCGGATCAAGGCCGCGAAGCGCGGGTCCGCCAAAGCGTCCTCCACGGCGCGCATCCGCTCCGGCCGCTCCGGATGGCCGTCCGGCATGACGTGGTCGTAGGAGGCGGGGTGGGTCAGCAACAGCGTGGGCATGGATGACTTACCGGGCGAGGCCGCTCTGAAAACAACAACTGTTGCGAACAACGGATAAGCTAATGCGGCCCGTTAGGTTTCGGAAGGCGTCGGTCATGTCTTCCTGCGCGCGAAGAAGCCCTTGAATGCGGCAATCGCCTCTTTCGAGCGCATCCGCTCGCCGAACAGATGGCTTTCCTGATCGATCCGCCGCGTCAGATCTTCCGGCGGCGTTTTCAGAAGCTTGCGCGAGATCGCCACCGCCTCGGCCGGCAGCGCGCAGATTTCCCGCGCCACCTTGCGCGCTTCGGCTTCGGTGTGGCCCGGCCCGACCACGACGTTGACGAAGCCGGCGATGCGCGCATCCTCCGCCGTGATGGCGCGGCCCATCACCAGCGCCGCGAAGGCCCGCTGATGGCCCATCGTGCGCGGCATCAGCAGGCTCGACGCGCCTTCCGGCACGAGACCCAAATGGATGAACGGCGTGGTGAAGGTCGCCGTCGTCGAGGCCAGCACGTAATCGCAGTGAAACAGCATCGTGGTCCCGATGCCGATCGCCACGCCGTCCACGGCGGCGATCAGCGGCTTCACATTATGCGCGAGCGAATACAGAAACTTGGTCGCGGCCGATGCGCGCGGCGCGCCGGCGTCGGCGGTGCCGTCGTTGAGAAAGTCTTCAAGATCGTTGCCGGAGGTGAACACGCCGGAGCCGCCGGTGATGACGATGCAGCGGATATCGGGATTGTTCTGCGCGGTGTCGATCGCGTTGCTCATCGCGACATACATGCTCTGGGTGATCGCGTTTTTCTTCTGCGGCCGGCGCATCGTGATGATGCGCGTGGCGTCGTCGTCGGTGACGATGAGGTGTCCGTGGTCGGGCATGGGATGTCCTGACAAAGCGCGATCGGGCTGAACTGGTGATATCCGGAATTCACCCTACATGAACGGCGACGACGTCCAACCCATGCGTTGCGGTTTTCAACGCCGACGAGACGAGGCCATCCCATGCAGTTCACGGGCATCCATCATTTGACGGCGATCTCGGCGCGGCCAAAAGATAATCTGGCGTTCTACACCGGGCTGCTCGGGATGCGGCTGGTGAAGAAAACCGTCAATCAGGACGACGTCAGCGCCTATCATCTGTTTTATGCCGATGGCGAGGCCAATCCAGGCACCGACCTGACGTTCTTCGATTTTCCGTCGCCGCCGGAAAAGCGCGGCGGCAATTCGATTTCCCGCACCGGCCTGCGGGTCAACGGCGAGGCGGCTTTGCGGTTCTGGAAACAGCGGCTCGACGCCGCCGGGGGCAAGGTCGGCGACATCGCCGAAATCGACGGCCGGCTGACGCTGACATTCGAGGATGGCGAAGGCCAGCGTCTCGCTTTGATTGACGATGGCGGGCAGGGGGAGGCGTCCCCATGGGACAACAGCCCGGTGCCGGCGGCGCATCAGATTCGCGGCCTCGGCCCGATCGCGCTCGACGTGCAGCACCTCGACCGGCTTGGTCCGGTTTTGACGGAAGTGATGAACATGCGCCGGGTGCGCGACTACACGTCGGCCGATGGGGCGACAACGATCGTGTTCGCGATGGGCGCGGGCGGCGCCGCGGGCGAGCTGCATGTCGCCGAGCGCAAGGATCTGCCGGTCGCGCGACAGGGCGCGGGTGGCGTGCATCACGTCGCGTTCCGCACGCCGGACGAGACGCAATACCAGGCCTGGGCCGCGCGTCTCAACCAGTTTCGAGTTCCCAATAGCGGCGAGGTCGATCGGTTTTACTTTCGCAGCCTGTATTTCCGCGAGCCGAACGGCATCCTGTTCGAGATCGCCACCGATGGTCCGGGCTTCGCGACCGACGAGCCGATGGCGACGCTCGGCGAAAAACTCGCGTTGCCACCGTTCCTCGAGGGCCGTCGCGCCCAGATCGAGGCCGGGCTGAAGCCGCTGACCTGACCGAACCCGGCGGCCGCCGTCGGTTGTGCCGCGAGGCTGATGGTCGGCCGGGTCAAGCCGGCCATGACGGCCTCGTTGGATTGAGGCGACCTGGTTACGACGCCAGCAACACCAGATCGGCATTGTTGACCGCCTCGGCGCTGTCCGTCACCGTGCGCTCCAGCGACCCGGCCTGCACCGCGACGTTCTCCGCGAAGTAGCGCGCCAGCGTCACGTACCGCGCCGGATCGCCATGCGAGTCGTCACGCGCCGCCAGCGCTTCGCCGGCCAGCATGCAGCCGCCGAGTGCCGAACCGAACAGCCGCAGATAGGGCGTCGCCCCCGCCAGCGCATCGTTCGGCGCGGATGCCAGCCGCTCCAGCAGCCATTTGCTGGTGCGCTCCAGCGAGTCGAGCGCATCCCGCAATTTCGGCGCCGTCGTTCCGAAGCCCGGATCGTTCGATGCTTCGACCTTGCCGACGATCGCAGTGAGTTCCCCGATCAGCGCCCAGACGCCGGCGCCGCCATTGGCGGCGAGTTTGCGCGTGACCAGATCGATCGACTGGATGCCGTTGGTGCCCTCGTAGATCGCGGTGATGCGCGCGTCGCGATAATGCTGCGCCGCGCCGGTCTCCTCGATGAAGCCCATGCCGCCGTGAATCTGGACGCCGAGCGACGTGACCTCGTTGCCGATATCGGTGGAGAACGCCTTGGCGATCGGGGTCAGCAGCGCCGCGCGCACGGTGGCGGCGGACTTCGCCTTCGGATCGGTGGCGCGCGCGGCGATGTCCATCGCGACGGCGGTGGCGTAGCAGATCGTGCGCGCGGCGGCGGTCATCGCGCGCATGTGCAGCAGCATGCGCTTGACGTCGGGATGCGCGATGATCGCATCCATGCCGTCGCCCTTTTTGCCGTTGGCCTTGCCCTGCTTGCGCTCCTGCGCGAAAGCCAGCGCCTGCTGATAGGCGCGATCGGCGATGCCGACGCCCTCGAGGCCGACGCCGAGCCGGGCCTGATTCATCATCGTGAACATGCACAGCATGCCGCGATTTTCCTCGCCGATGAGATAGCCGATCGCGCCGCCGTGATCGCCCATCGTCATGGTGCAGGTCGGCGACGCATGCATGCCGAGTTTGTGCTCGACGCCGGACGGATAGATGTCGTTGCGCTGGCCGAGCGAGCCATCGGCGTTGACGAGGAATTTCGGAATCAGAAACAGCGAGATGCCCTTGGTGCCGGGGGGCGCGTCCGGCAGCCGCGCGAGCACGAAATGCACGATGTTGTCGGTCATGTCGTGGTCGCCATAGGTGATGAAGATCTTGGTGCCGGAGATGCGATAGCTGCCGTCGCCGGCGCGCTCGGCACGGCTGCGGAGCGCGCCGACGTCCGAACCAGCCTGCGGTTCGGTGAGCTGCATCGTGCCGGTCCATGCGCCGGAAATCAGCTTCTCGAGATAGATTTTTTTCAGCTCGTCGCTGCCATGGGCATCGAGCGCCTCGATCGCCGACAATGTCAAAAGCGGGCACAGGCCGAACGCGATATTCGACGCGCTCCAGATTTCCGTGCAGGCGGCATTGATCGCCATCGGCAGACCCTGACCGCCGAACGCTTCCGTGCCCGACACGCCGTTCCAGCCGGCCGCCGTCCAGCGCCGATAAGCGTCGGGCCAGCCCGGCGCCGTCGTGACCTTGCCGTCGGCCAGCCTGATTCCGTTTTTGTCGCCGATCCTGTTCAGCGGCGCGAGCACGTCGGTGGCGAACTTGCCGGCTTCTTCCAGCACCGCCGAGGTGATGTCCTGATCGAAATCGCCGTAATGCCCGGCCGCGATGGCGGCTTGCAGCCCGGCGCCGTGCTTGAGCGACAGCAACATGTCGTTGATCGGCGCGCGATAGGTCATGGCGTGTCACTCCGCGAATGGCTTTAGGGTGCTGGGCAACGTCTTCCCATGAAAAGCGTCCCGCCTCAACCGCGCGCGCGACGCCGCTTCGCGGCGGGTTTTCACCCGCTTGGGTCGGTAAAGCGCTGATCGATGCGCGGCGCCGGTGTTTCGCCGGCCGCGACGGTTGAAAAACCACGAGCCTGTCTATAGACCACCCCTGCCGACGGGAGGTCGCGGGCCGTTTGTCCGCTCCCGCTCAGCATTGGGGCGTCGCCAAGTGGTAAGGCAGGGGATTTTGATTCCCCCATGCGGAGGTTCGAACCCTCCCGCCCCAGCCACGCAGCGCGTCGAATCGCCGGGCCGGCAGCACCGACCGGAAGGCCGCTGCCGCGCTCCCCGGATTGCGCTATCGGTTCTGACTCTTCATGGAGAACGTGAACCGGGTCTCAAGATCTGAAGACGTCACCTCCAGATCGCCTGAATGGGCCTTTGCAATTTCGGACGCGATATAAAGCCCGAGACCCAACCCCTCGGCGGGTCCGTGATCGGGACCGCGGCAAAACGGCAGAAACAGCCGGGCCTTTGTATCGTCGGAAATTGGATTGCCGGTGTTCGCGACCGACAGAATAAACTCCTTATCGTTCGCTTTGGCGTTTACGCGGATCGGATGATGTTCAGCGCCATGATTTATCGCGTTTGCCAGCAAGTTGGAAAATAGCTGGGCCATTCGCAACCCGTCGCAGAAGATCGGCTTCTCGATCTCAAAATTGACCTCGATGACCTTGTCGGGATGCGCCGCCGCAAGCTCGGCGACCACTTGGTCAAGCACCGGCTCGATCGCGATCACGGATTTCGAGATGGGAATGCCGCCACCCAGGCGGCCGCGCGCAAGGTCCATCACGCTGTCGATCATCTTGGCCATGCGCGTCACGCTGGTTTGCATCATCGCTTCGATGCGCGCGGCGTCGGCGGTCGACTTTGCTTTCAACATCAGTCGCGCGCCCCCCGAGATCGAAGCGAGCGGGTTGCGCAGATCGTGACCCAGCACGGCGATGAACTGCTCCCGCAGCTCCGCGTTGTTTCGTTCCTGACGAAGGTTCTCCTCAAGCGCAATCCGCAGATGGTCGCTTTCCTTGCGAGCGTCGATGAGATTGCGTTCAAATCGCCGGCGGTCCGTCGCACGGATGATCGTCAGACGAATGAACCGCAAGTGACCATCGGCGCCCCGCCGCTCCCGCGCATTGGCAATGGCCGGAAGGCGGCTGCCGTCGCTGGTGATGAGGTCGATCGCGAACTCGTCGAAGAACCCCTGCATGCGCAGCAGGGGGGCGACGTGGGTTTCAAAGAATATCTTGCCGGCGATATTGAGAAGGTCGCTGAAACGCCGCCCGGCCAGCTCGTCTCGCTGGTAACCGGCCCAGGCCGCAAAAGTGAGATTGGCCCGCGCCACCCGGCCGTCCGCTCCGACAGACAGGTATCCGCAGGGCGCGTTTTCGTAGAGATCTTCATAGCTTTCCGACGCCGGAGCGTCGCCGCGGGCGAAAGCTTCAGACAAAGGCACGAATGGCCGAGACGACTTCGTCTGGCGCGCTCAGGTTTGGACAGTGGCCAGTCGCATTCAGCATGATCATCCTGCTGTTGGGGATATTCTGCTGAACAAACGCGCCCACCGTGGGAGACGCAATCACGTCTTCGCTACATTGAAGAATCAGCGACCGGGCGGTCACCTTCGGCAAGTCGGCTCGATTATCGGATTTGAACGTCACGCGCGCGAACGCCTTCGCGATTTCCGGGTCCGTCCGACAGAAACTGTTCGTCAGTTCGTCAGCCAGGTCGGGCCGATCCGGATTTCCCATAATCACCGGGGCCATCTGGGCGGACCAGCCCATATGGTTCTCCTCGAGGAAGGATAGCAGTTCCTCGATTTGCGCTTCGCTGAAACCACCGACGTAGTCGCCGTCATCGATGTAACGCGCCGACGGGCCGACGAGTACGAGGCTCTCAAAGAGTTCCGGCGCCTTCAGTGATGCGAGGATACCGATCATGGCACTGACGGAATGGCCGACAAAGACGGCGTCGGTCAGGGAAAGCTCGCGGCCGATCTCGACGACGTCCTCGGCGTAACCATCCAACGTCGCATATTTTCCGGCCTGGTAGGCCGACAGATCCGACTGTCCCGCTCCGACGTGATCGAACAGGATCGTCCTGAAGTCGGCTTCGAACGCCGGCGCAACGAAGCGCCACATGTTTTGGTCGCAGCCAAAGCCGTGAGCAAAGATCATGGCCTTCGAGCCCGTACCGCCGATTTTGACATTATTACGCGTCGCGACTGACAATCAGAGCTCCAATCGCTTTCGGTCAGACAGGTTGCAATGTGGACCACATCGCCAGCGAGCACAAGAAAGGCGCGGCACGGCGAGGCGTAAAAGCCGGCCTTTGCAGGCTGCCCGGGGCGATACGAAGAGGAGGCATACCTTGTGAGGCATCGCGCATCAACCAGACCTGCGCCGCCGGGCGGAACATTCGCGCGGCAATGTCGGTTCCTGTACAGACGGCCGGCGGAACCTGTCGTTAATCTTAACCGTCTCCATTCCCATAGGAGAGTGAGATGGCGCGGAATCGATCGGATTTTACCGGAAGTTTTGAAGAACGTTGCGCGGCCCTGGCAGCGGCCAAACGCGAGGTGGCCGATAAAATGCCTCGGTGTGCCGAACGTGAATCGTTGGAGACCGAGATCAGGCAACTCGAAACCGCGACCAAAATACAAAGCTGGTTGGCGTCTCCCGAATTGCGCCGGCCCAGCAACTAAGTTTTCAAGTCCTGTCCCAACAAGTCTTGCCCTCAAGTCTTGCCCCACCGAGCTTTGTCCGACCGAGCCCGACCCTTTAGCGGTCCGGCGCAGCGCGTGAAACAACAGCAACAAGCCTTGCCATAGCAGCGCCCGTGAGATGGGCGGACATCTCACTTGCAGAGCCGTTTCCGGCACGCCGAGCTCATTTGTTTTCCTATCCAGCTGGTAGAAATGACCGTCAGCGACGCGCGGCGATCGACCAGGGTCGAGCGCGGTGGCCTACGATGGCCACCCCGACAATGATCGGCCAGGACAGAGTTTACCATTATCCCGGCAACCCTATTGGTCGCATTTGGTTACATCGTGCCGATCAATGCGTTGACAAGGATGGATGGGACGGATG
>JAQGJY010000086.1 GCA_028290325.1 Tardiphaga sp. | reverse complement strand
TCAGCGCCGCGACCCGCGCCAAACTGAAAAGCGTTTCGACCGCAACGGTGGCGACCGCGCTCTTCAAGCGCGGTCTGCGCAATCAGACGATCCAGGATGTACATCCGCTCGGCCCCAACCAGCCGACGCTTGTCGGCGAAGCGTTCACGCTGCGCTACATGCCGGCGCGTGAAGACCTGAATACGATCGAGGTGTTCCGTGATCGCGCCCATCCGCAGCGAAAGGCCGTCGAGGAATGCCCGCCGGAGGCCGTGCTGGTGATGGATAGCCGCAAGAACGCCCGCGCGGCATCGGCGGGCGCCATCCTCGTGACGCGCCTGATGACGCGTGGCTGCGCCGGCGTCGTCACCGATGGCGGCTTTCGCGATTCGGCGGAGATCGCCGCGCTCGGCTTCCCGGCCTACCATCATCGCCCGAGTGCGCCGACCAACCTGACACTGCATCAGGCGATCGAGATCAATGGACCGATCGGCTGCGGAGACGCGCCGGTGTTTCCCGGCGACGTCATTCTCGGCGATGGCGACGGAGTCATCGTGATTCCCGCGCATCTCGCCGACGAAATCGCCAATGAGGCGTTCGAGATGACAGCCTTCGAGGATTTCGTGACCGCGCGCGTGCGCGGCGGTCAATCGATCCTAGGCCTGTATCCGGCGACGGACGAAACGACGCTCACCGATTTCGCCGAATGGCGAAAAACCAACGGGCGATGAGTGTCGGGCGGGCGCTGACAGGCGCGCCGCCGTCCGCGAGGCGTTGTCATGATTGGTTGCCGACGGGGTGCAGGCGTCCGACCAGCGCGGCTTTCGGATCAGTCCGGTCTCGCACCAGGCGATTTGCTGGATGTAACGCGCACCCGTTGCACCTCCGCTTGTCGGCGCGGTTGCCAGATGTGATATTTTCCGATCATGACCCTCAAGCAACTCGAAGCCTTTTACTTCGCAGCCACTCTCGGCAGTTTCGTGCTGGCGGCTCAGCGCGTTCACGTCACCCAATCGTCGTTGTCGAAGCGGATCGCCGAGCTCGAGGAGTGGATGGGCGTCGCGCTGTTCGCGCGGGTCGCCAAGAGGGTTCACCTCACCGAGGCAGGACACCGCATTCTCCGGGTCGCGGGTCAAATGCTCGAACTCAAGGAGCACGTCCGCGACGTCCTCGATGGGCCAGTCGAACTGAGTGGCACTTGCAGCTTTGGGATCAGCGAACTGGGGGCGCTGACGTGGCTTCCTCGCTTTGTCGCCAAGGTGCGGGAGGCCCACCCTCGGCTCGTTCTTCGCCCCCATGTTGATCTTGGACGGCGACTCGAGCGGCAAGTGGTTCGCGGTGAACTGGATTTCGCGATCGTTCCTGGTCCCGCCGAGGATCCGAGCATCTCCCAGCACAAGGTCGGTGACGTGCGCTTCGTCTGGACCGCGGCGCCCGGTCGTGTTCGGCCCGGCCGCATCTTGAAACCGGCTGAGCTCTCCAAGCATCCTGTCATTACGATGACAGAGGGCTCCGGATTGACGCAGGCGTTCGATACCTGGGCGGTGACGCATGGCCTTCGGATGCCGCGAATTGTCGCAAGCAACAGTCTGATGGCAATCATAGGACTGACGATCGCCGACGTCGGCGTTAGCTTTCTGCCGCAAGCCTTCATGCGGCCCTGGGTTGATGGCGGGGCTCTTATTACGTTCCGCAGCAATCCAGCGTTACCTGGCCTTGCGTACTGCTTCATCCATCGGGAGGATGACCGCCGCGCATTGCTGCCAATTCTCCTCACATGCGTTTTGGATGTCGCGGAGTATGCGACAATGACCGAGTACAGTCGGAAAACGACTAAGCGACCGCGCAAATAATTCGCTTGTTGGTCTAGCCTCGATCGGTGACGTTTCGGGCCGGAGTATCGCATTCGCCCATCCGTAGGTTGGACGCGGTTCGTCTCAAATAATAAGTCCGAGGAAACGTTGGGGGCCGACATGAAGATCGTGGCTTTGCGCGCGCTGACCATCGCGCTCGTTCTATCTCCCTGCACCATCCACGCTCAAGCCTGGATGCCACCTGCGGAGTCCTCGCGCTGCCCGTCAAAGTGGGGAGCAGGGGACGAACGTGGTTCATTGAACCTGCAGACGCCCGCCTCGGTCGCGGAGGCGGCGAAAGCAATCAAGACCGGCGAAATCATCGAACTGGGTTACATCCTCCGATCTTCAATTCCTATGGTTGGCACCCGGCGTTTCGACATTCATACGAAGCGAACCTTCATGAACAAGGAGCCCAATCAGCGCGGCAGCAACGAAGAGGTCATCACGACCGAACTCGGCCAGGTCGGCACGCAGCTTGACGGCTTCGCGCACCAGACGCATGGCGACAGTTTCTACAACTGCATCAAGGTCGAGGACGTGGCGACTCGGTCGGGCTTTACCAAGCTCGGTGTCGAGAAGGTCGGCACGGTGATGGCCCGCGGGGTGTTGATCGACGTCGCGGGCTTGAAGGGCGTCGATACGCTTCCTGACACCTACGAGATCACCGTCGACGATCTGCAACAAGCCCTGCTGCGTCAGAAGACGACGCTGCGTTCCGGCGATGCCGTGATCATCAATACGGGATGGGGACGTCTATGGGAGAAGGACAACGCGCGCTTCAACAAGGGCAATCCGGGCATCGGAATTGCCGCCGCGGAATGGTTGATCAAGCAGAATCCGATTCTGCTCGGAGCCGACTGCGCGACCGTGGAGGTCCAGCCAAATCCCGATCCCAAGCTCTCGCTGCCGATTCACCAACTGGCGCTCGTCGTCAATGGCGTCCACCTGCTGGAAAATCTGAAGCTCGACGAACTGGCCTCCAAGCAGGCCTATGAGTTCGCTTTCGTCGTCCAGCCGCTCAAGATCCAGGGCGGGTCGGGCTCCACCGTCGCGCCCGTCGCGATCCGTTGATCTCACGAGAAGGTACAAAGTATGCGCAAGTCTGTATCGACAGTCGCGACCGTCGTCGCGGCAATGGCAATGGCTATTGTTACTCCGGCCATGGCGGGATGGCCTAACGACAAACCAGTCGAGGTTATCGTCGGCTTCGCGGCTGGCGGAGGGACCGACATCATGGCTCGCAAGTTGTTGCCTTACGTCGAAAAGAAGTTTGGTGGGACTGCGAAATTCGTCGTGGTCAATCGACCAGGCGCCGCCGGCGAGATCGCGGTGACAGCAATGGCTCGCGCCGCGCCCGATGGCTATACGATCGGGCTCGTGAATGTGCCTGGTTACAATTTCATTCCAATGACCCGCGCGGCGCAATATTCCACCGATAACCTGCGTCTGATCGCGCGTGTCGTCGACGATCCTTCGATCATCGTGGTGAGCAAGGACAGTAAATTCAACAGCCTGAAGGACATCATCGGTGCCCTGAAGGAGAAGCCGGCCTCCATCACGTTTGGGCACAACGGCGCCGGCACCAACGGCCATCTCGCGCTTCGCATGTTGGCCAAGGCCGCCGATGTTCAGACCAACGAGATATCGTACAAAGGAACCGCCGCGCAACGGACCGATCTGCTCGGCGGCCATCTCGATGTTGGCATGTTGAGTCTCAGTGAAGTCCCCGAGCTGCATGCGGGCGCCAAAGGCGACCTGAAGGTGATCGCGCTACTCGCCAAAGCGAGATCATCGGCGCTGCCCGATGTTCCTACCGCGGAGGAGGTTGGCGTACCGGTCATCATGTCCGCGGAGCGCGGCTTCGCGGTCACCAAGGCGGTTTCGGAAGACTTCGTGAAAAAGCTCGAGGCCGCGATCGCCGACAGTCTGAAGGAGCCCGAATACATAAAGAGCTCGCCGGGCGACGCGGCCGTGCTCGCGTTCATGTCCGGCGCCGAGTGGCAAATTCATCTCGACCGCATGACGAACGACCTGCGTCCGCTGGCTGAGGAAATGAAAAAGTCCGAACCGAAGTGAAAATGGTCGCCGCCGGCCGCTCCTGCTTCAAGTCGAAAAACGATCCGATGGAAGTGAAAATTAATCGTTTTTCCTCCGGCCGGTCGGCGTCCACAGTGCGCGGAATTCACATTAGGAGGACACGATGCTGGATCTGAATAGCGCAGATGAGCGCGCGCTCGTCGAGGCGTTTCGAAACGCGCCGACCGCGGTCATCAGCGACAACTTGCAAAGATTGCCGGGGCTTGTCGGACTGAATCGTTATCATCGATCCGGCCAACTTCTCGGCCGCGCGCGCACCGTTCGCACCCGTCCTGGCGACAACCTGACGATCCATAAAATGCTCGATCTGGTTCGTCCGGGCGAGGTCATCGTTGTCGCGGGCGAGGGTGACCTCACTCGCGCATTGGTCGGCGATATCATGAAGACCATCGCGGAGTCGCGGGGCGTCGCCGGTTTCGTCATCGATGGCGCGATCCGCGACACTGCCGCCTTTGCGGCCTCGGATTTCCCATGCTTCGCACGGGGCGTGACGCATCGCGGGCCTTACAAGGACGGTCCGGGCGAGCTCGACGTCCCCGTTGCCATCGCCGGGACCGTCGTGTCGCCGGGAGACATCGTCGTCGGTGACGAAGACGGCGTCGTGACATTCCCGATATCGGTCGCGAAGGAGCTCAGCGCCGCGGTGCAGGCGCATATCGCGCGGGAAGCGGCCATTATCCAGTCGATCCACGCCGGCACCTATGCGGGGGCCTACGCAAAAAAGTGAGGCTGTGTCGGCATTGCGTTCGGTCATAGCGTTGGCGCTGTGATCGGCGGCGGTGCCGGACCATATCTCGCCGGTCGGCTCATTCAAACCTCGATGTCTGCCGACATCTTAACGACGTCGGGTGCCACGGGGCTTGCCGTCATCAACACATCGGTTCGACGAGATTCGCCAGGTGCGCATCTTCGCGCGCGACGTCATCGGTTTTTGTAAACGGCAGGGACCGACGAGCGAATTATGACTTGGATGGGAATAGAGCATGGCCTTTCATATTCTGGCATCGACCCGCTTCTTCGATGCAGAAGCTGAGCGGTTTCTTGTCGATCACGGCTGCGTGGTGCGACGAACGGGATTGCCTGCGGAGGTGCAGGACGATGCGATCGATGCCGGTGATCTCGATCGGCTGCTGGCGGGTGTCGACGGCTGGATTGTTGGGACCGCTCGGGTCACGCGCGATCTGCTCGTCAGGCACCCCGACCTAAAGGTCATCGCACGGCGAGGCGTCGGTTACGACAATATCGACACAACGGCGGCACATGACCTTGGCCGCCGGGTTACCATCTCTCCCGGAGGCAACGAGCCGACCGTGGCCGACCATGCGGTGGGCATGATGCTTTGCCTGGCCAAGCGGCTTCGCGAAGGCCATCTGGCTATGCAGGCCGACCGATGGTCTCCCCTGGTGGGCACGGAACTGTGCGAGAAAACCGTCGGGCTCGTCGGGTTCGGCCGGATCGCACAGGCTGTCGGTCGACGGGTGCGCGGCTTCGATGCCAAAGTCCTCGCGTACGATCCGCATCCGAACCAGCGGGCGGCAGAGGCCGTCGGCGCGCGGTTTGTCGAGATGCCTGAATTGCTCGCCAGCTCAGATTACATCAGCCTGCATCTGCCGCTCTCCGAGCAGACACGCCACTTGTTTGGCCGTGAGACGATGCTCCAAATGAAGCCAGGCGCGATCCTGATCAATACCGCGCGCGGCGGTCTGATCGACGAGGTGGCATTGGTCGAGATCCTAAAGTCGAAGCATTTGATGGGCGCGGGGCTGGACGTATTCGAGGGCGAAGCCGATCCGTTGCAGCGCGCACAGATCAAGGACTTGATCGATCTGCCAAATGTGATCGCTTCGGCACATTCGGCAGGTTCAAGCCGAGAAGGCTTGTCGCGGACGAATAAACTGACTGCAAAGACAGTTCTCGATCTTTTGAACGGGCAAGAACCGTCGCCCCAATGCGTGGTGGTTTAGGTCGCGCTGGAGGCATCTATGACCGACATGACAGGCGCCGGTGGATTCAATGAACACTTCACTGTGGTTTCTCCAGCGAAGCTGAAGACGCAGATCGTGAACATCCTCAGCGCATGGGGCATGACGCAACACGATGCCGCCGGCATCGCGGAGATCCTCGTTGAGACCGACCTTCGCGGAATCGAGTCACACGGCGCATCGATGCTGCCACTTTACGACACGATGCGGCGGGCTGGAGGTCTTAATATGAGGCCGAGTCCCCGCGTCGTGCGGGAAACCGTCGCAACCGCCTTGATCGACGCCGATGCTGGGCTGGGTCATCTCGCGGCCGTGAAGGCAATCGATCTGGCGGTCGAGAAGTGCAAGGCGGTGGGCGTCGGCGCCGTCTCGGTCTTTAATTCGCATCACTTTGGCGCCGCTGGAATCTACGCGGAGATGGCCGCGAGGAAGGGAGCCGTCGCCTTCGTCACGTCATCGGCGCGAACGATTGCGGTGCTGCCGGAAGGCGGGAAGACCCCCGTGCTGGGGACCAATCCAATTGCATTCGCGGCGCCGTCCCGGGGGCAGGATCCATTCCTGCTGGACATGTCAACGTCGGCCGTGGCCGCGAATAAAGTGAAGGTATATGCCTATCACAACAAACTGCTGCCGCCCGGCTGGGTCACCAACGATCGCGGGGAAACCATCACGGACCCTCACGAAGGTCTTCGTCTCTGCATGGGAAGCGGCGTCGGCGGGCTTATGCCGATGGGTGGCAATCGCGATACCGGAACGCATAAAGGCTATGGCCTCGCCGTGATGGCTCAACTTCTCGGCAGCACCTTGGGCGGTGGTTCGTTCTCACCGTTCAGAATGCGGGATAAAGGGAGCGACTCGCCTGACAATATCGGTCACTTCTTCCTCGCCTTGAGCCCCGACTTTTTTGGCCAAGGCTCTTTTGAAGACGATGTGGCGGATATTTTGGCTTGGCTGCGTGGTTCACCGCCGAGTAGTCCGGAAAGGCCGGTGATGGTCGCGGGCGAGCCGGAGTTTTCTGCTCGGCGGCGAAATCAGGATGGCATACGGCTCAACGACGCGTTCCTCGATGCGGTGCGCAAGGTCGCCGCGGCCTGCGACGTTGCGTTCATATTGGACTCCGATGCGGCGTAATCGGCGCGATGAACGATGCCGGCGCGTAGCTCGTCGGGAACTGATCGCGATCGTTTTTCCGTCGAGCGCCGCGCCAGCTCTCTGATCACGTCGTTCATGTGATTTGCGACGCTGTCGACGCGCGATAAAGTGAGTTGGCACGCAGCAGATGGTCTCGCATGGCCTGCTCTGCGGCGGCGGCGTCATGTCCGGCAATCGCATCGATGATGCGTTCGTGCTCCGCGAGTGTGAGTTCTTCCGCGCCCGGTGCGCGGACAATGGAGCGATAATACTCGCTTGCCCAGTTGAAGGTCGCCTCCACGGCTGCCGGGAAGATCGGATTGCGACTGATGGCGGCGATCTCGCGATGGAAAGCCATGTCGCGCGCCAGAAACTGATCGATCTCGATCAGCGATGCGCGGTGCTCGCGCAGGCGCATGCGCAGGCGCGCGATATCGTCGAGGGTGGCACGTTCGGCTGCGATACGTGCGAGCCCTGCTTCGAGAAAGACGCGCGCCTCTTTGAGGTGGTCCAATGTGTCAGGCTGCATCCGCAGCAAATGCTTCGCGCCTCCGGCAACCTGAGCGATCAGGAGGTCCGCCGTCGGGACAACGACACGGGCTCTTTCTCCGTGGGCGATTTCGACGATTCCCGAGCGCGCCAGACTTTGCAATGCTTCCCTGATGGCGGGGCGGCCGACGCCGTAGGCTTCCATCAGATCTCGCTCTGACGGCAAATGCTCTCCCGCCGCAATCTCGCCGCTGCGGATGCGCTGGAGCAGACGGTCGAGCACCTCATGGTACAGCTTGCGTCGCTGAATGATGTGTTGATCAGGCATTGCGTCTCTTCGTCACTCAATTGCTCATTCGCGGCCCGCTCGCACGCTGCGAAAAAAATCCA
>JAQGJY010000074.1 GCA_028290325.1 Tardiphaga sp. | reverse complement strand
GTGTGCCGGTCGCCATGCTGCCCGGCGCGGGACGCGCGGGCTGGCTATCGACCATCGCGCAGACAACGGCACCGTCCGCGCCGCCGATCGGCGTGCCGCCGATGAATGTGCCGATCGACAGCCGTTCTGATCCGCGCGGCTCGGCGCCGCCGTCGGGTTACGCGCAGCGACAGCCGCAGGCCTATCCGCCGCAACGCCCGGCCCCGATGCAGACGTCGGCGCGACCCGAAGCGGCGGCCGGTCTGGATGGCTGGCTGATGGAGCGGCTGTTCGGACGGTAGAAGCCCTTATCCCCCCGCTCCTGCGTGGGTGTGGCCGGCCTTTGGCCGGTTGGGCGGGCTCGAATTTGCCGTTTTGACGACCCGCCTTCGCGCGATTGGCTTCGCCAATCCGCGTCGCTCGGCCGACCGTCCCCGCAACGGCAGGGAAATCCACCTACTCCGAAATGCCGTAGCGATGCAGGTCGTTGCCATGCGTATCGAGCCAGGCTTTCGCGCGCTCGGTGGCCGGGCAAACCTTGGCCACGACGCGCCAGAACTTCGCCGAGTGGTTCATCTCGACCAGATGCGCGACTTCATGCGCGGCGAGATAATCCAGCACGAAGGGCGGCGCGAGGATCAGCCGCCACGAGAATGACAGCGAGCCCGCCGAGGTGCACGACCCCCAGCGACTCGATTGATCGCGGATCGAGAGGCGCTTCACTTTCACGCCGAGCATCGCGGCGTAATTCAGCGACGCCTTCTGCAAATCCGCGCGGGCCTCGCGCTTGAGGAAATCATGGACGCGACGATCGGTGTGCTCGGCGCCACCCGCGACGCAGAGAATTCTTTCACCACTGTCGCGCGTCTCGACCCAGACCGTGCCGCGCGTGCCGGCGCGATGCACGATCTTGTGCGCAATACCGCGCAACGGCACCACCGTGCCGCTCTGAAACGGCGCGGCCTTCGGCAACCGACCGAGACGCGCGGCGATCCATGCGCCGTGGCGCTGCGCGAATTCCTTCGCGTCGCTCAACGTGCCGCGTGGCGGCATGGTCAGAATCGCTTCGCGATCGCTCGGATGAATCCGCAACGTGTAGCGCCGCGCGCGGCGATGGCGCCGCAAGCGCACCGAGAAAATTTGTGATCCGTGCTTGACCGCGAGGGTGTGAGGCTCGGCGGGGCGGCGGTATAATAATGCGCGAAAAGCCATGAGGTCAGGTCCAGACGAAAAAAGCTCGCCGGGATTCTGCCATAACCGCCGCCAAGGAAACGGGCCCGCAGAAAAACAAATCATTTGCCCAATATACAGCAAACAGCCGTTGTCGCACCCCTAGCTACAGGGGCAAGGAACCTGAATCGAAAATCAGAATTTCGCCGTCTGACGGGCCCAAGGGGAGGATTAACTCCTCACTCCATGAGCGCCCAACAAATAGGCAGTTTCGGGCTCTGCCTAGGGCCCGTTACTGGCCGGAAATCGCCATCGGTGACCGATGATTCAATGGTTCGCCCGCGTCGCATCGCGCGCGAACCACGATCGCGTTATTCGGCCGCCGCGGCGCGTTGATCGGCGATCTCGCGCGCTTGAATCCTCGCGGTCGAACTCATGAAGTCGCAGATCCGCGGCACGATTTCGGATTTGAAACGCGAGCCATTGAACACGCCGTAATGGCCGACGCCCTTTTGCACGTAATGCACGCGGCGCTCGTCCGGAATGTTCGGGCACAATGCATGCGTGGCTTCGGTTTGACCGAGACCTGAGATGTCGTCGTTCTCGCCTTCGACCGTCATCAAGGCGACGCGCGTGATCTTCGACGGATCGACCAACTTGTTGCGATGGACCATCTCGCCCTTCGGCAGCGCGTGCTTGACGAACACGACATCGACCGTCTGCAAATAATAATCGGCGGTGAGATCCATCACCGCGAGATATTCGTCATAAAATTCAACGTGCTTATCGACGAGATCGCCGTCGCCCTTGACCAGATTGGCGAACAACTGCTTGTGCGCGTCTTTATGGCGGTCGAGGTTCATGGTGATGAACCCGGTCAGTTGCAAAAATCCCGGATAGACGTCGCGCATGAAACCGGGATGCGGGAACGGCACCTTGGTGATGACGTTGCTGCGAAACCACTCGATGCCTTTTTCGGCCGCGAGATTGTTCACGGCGGTTGGATTGCGCCGCGTGTCGATCGGCCCACCCATCAGCGTCATCGACAGCGGCACGTAGGGATCGTTGTCGGCTTCCATCACCGCGACGGCGGCGAGCACCGGCACCGACGGCTGACACACCGCGATGATGTGAATATTGCCGCCGAGTTCTTGCAGCATCTGGATGACGTAATCGACATAGTCGTCGAGGTCGAAGCGGCCGTCGGCCAACGGCACCATGCGGGCATCGGACCAATCGGTGATGTAGACCTCGTGGGTCGGCAGGAAGGCCTCAACCGTGCCGCGCAGCAAGGTCGCGTAATGGCCCGACATCGGCGCGACGATCAGCACGCGCGGCTGCGGATGGCGCAGCGGGCGCGGATGTTTACGGTCGAAGTACAGCAGCCGGCAGAACGGCTTCTCCCACACCGAGCGAATCTCGATCGGGGTGCGGACGCCGTTCACCTCGGTGTCGTGCAGGCCCCATTCCGGCTTGCCGTAGCGGCGCGTGGTGCGCTCGAACAATTCGCAGCCCGCCGCGATCGATTTGCCGAGGTCGGTGTAGGACCACGGGTTCAGCGGATTTTTAAACAGGATCTTGGTCGCGTCCGTGACGGCCCGCGCGGGATTGAGAGATGCGTAAAACATCTCGTGCATCCAATACATCGGCGTCGTCATCGCCGGGCTCACTTCCTCCGGAAGCACCGGCGGCCGGCCAAACTCACCAATCGGCATGATATCCCTCAATCATCTTTCGCGTCGCAGCATAGTGGCCGCTGCATAATTGCGCGTCAATGTGCCGCCTTCGCCCTGTGCAGGGTTAATGGGCTGACAAGCGTCATCCCGCCGGTCACCGGCCCCGACGGACACGTCAATCGATCAACGGCCCGGCCGCTTTCGAGGCGCAATGGCCGTGGCTGAATCGATGGCAGCTACGGGATACACTCGCTTTTAAAGAAGCTATGGGAATTAAATACACGTTCCGAGTGATTTTCACATCCTGCGGATCGACATGCCCGTGGTCCCGGAATGCCGGATGGTCGTGTTGCCGCAAGCAGTCTTTCCGAGTCCCGGCATCCCGATCAGCGGACCCAAGCGATGCGCACAAATCTTCCTGTCACCGACGTCGAATATCCCATTCAAGACGACACGCTCATCGTATCGAAGACCGACACCAAGGGCCGGCTGACCTATTTCAACGATCAGTTCGTCGCCGCCGCAGGATTCACCGAGGCTGAGCTGATAGGGCAGCCGCATAATATCATCCGTCATCCGGACATGCCGACCGAGGCATTCGCGGATCTTTGGGCGACCCTCAAGGCCGGCAAGCCATGGGCCGGCGCGGTCAAGAACCGCCGCAAGAACGGCGATTTCTATTGGGTGCTGGCCAGCGCGACGCCGATCTGGGAAGCCGGACAGATCTCCGGCTACATGTCGATCCGATCGAAGATACCCGACAGCCAGCGCGCGGAGGCGGAACATGTCTACGCGCTGCTGCGCGAGAAAAAAGCCGGCAACTACACCGTCTGCGGCGGCATCATCCGGCGCCGGTCGCTGACCGACCGCTTCAGCTTCTTCACGCGAACATTGCGCGCCCGGCTGATCACTCTGATCAGCGCGCAGATGGCGTTCACGATCGCGACGGGCTGTGTCGGCATCCTGGCGTATGACGGCAGCGAGGGCGCGCTCATTATCGGCGCGCAGATCGTCACGCTCGTCGGCGGCCTCCTGGTCGGCGGGCTGCTCGGATATCAGGCGATCGGCGCGATCAGTCGGCCGCTCAAGCGCTTGATCGATGCGATGTCGAGGATCGCGCAAGGCGAATTCAACAGCCGCATCGTTATCGAGCGCGACGACGAGATCGGCACGGCGCTGCGCAACATTCAGGCGATGCAAAACAAGCTCGGATTCGACCGAGAGGAAACGAAGGATACCGCAGGGAAAGTGGCGCAGAGGCGAAAGGGCGACATGCAGCAGCTGGCCCACGACTTCGAGGGCGCGGTCGGCAAAATCATCGAGACGGTCTCGCAGGCCTCATCGGAACTGGAAGCTTCGGCCGCTATGTTGTCGACCAACGCCAAGCGCTCAAGTGAATTGACCATGACGGTGGCCGGGGCCTCGGAGACCGCCTCGACGAACGTGCAGTCGGTGGCGTCCGCGACAGAACAAATGGCGGCTTCCGTCAACGAGATCGGCCGTCAGGTTCAGGACTCGGCGCGGATCGCGCATGCCGCCGTGCTCCAGGCCCAGCAGACCAACGAACAGATCGGCCAATTGTCGAAGGCGGCGGCGCGCATCGGCGACGTCGTCGAGCTGATCACCAAGATCGCCGGACAAACAAATCTATTGGCTCTGAACGCGACGATCGAGGCCGCCCGGGCAGGCGAGGCAGGCCGTGGCTTTGCGGTCGTCGCATCGGAGGTGAAGGCGCTTGCCGCCCAGACGGCGGCCGCGACCAAGGAGATCAGTCAGCAGATTACCGGGATCCAGGCGGCGACCAAGGAGTCCGTGTCATCGATCAAGGAGATCGGACAGATCATCGAAAGCATGTCCCAGATCGCCTTACGGATCGCGGGCGCGGTCGAGGAACAGGGCAACGTGACCCACGACATCGCTTGCAGCATCCAGCAGGCCGCTCAAGGCACCATCGAGGTCTCCGCCAACATCGCCGACGTTCAACGCGGCGCCGACGAGACCGGCACGGCCTCCACGCTCGTGTTGTCCGCCGCCCAATCAATGTCCAACGAAAGCAACCGCCTCAAGGTTGAGGTCAACAGTTTTCTGAACACGATACGGGCCGCCTAGCACGCGCAAACGAAGCGGCGGGTGGATCAGCGATGCTGGGTCAATCCGCCGCCGGCGAGCGTTTGTGATCGATCACGCGGGCCGCTAATGTCTTGGGATGACAGACATGGCCGCTTCCCAGTTTCACCATACGCGCCGCCATGTCCGTCTGGACACCATCCTGCGTCTGCGTTGGCTGGCGGCGCTGGGCCAACTCGCGGCGATCTTCATCGTCGAACAGGCGCTGGATTTCGACCTGCCGCTGGTGCCGTGCATCGTCATCATCGCGGTGTCGGCATCGATCAACCTCGCTTTGCAATCAGCGTTCAATCCGGTCCATCGGCTGGAACCGATCACGGCCGGCGCGCTGCTGGCGCTCAACATCGCCGAATTGGCCGCGTTATTGTTCCTCACCGGCGGCTTGCAAAATCCATTCGCGTTCTTGTTTCTCGCGCCGGTGCTGATCTCGGCGACGGCGCTGCCGACCAAATTCACGGTCTGGATCGCGATCTTCGCCGCGGCCTGCGCGACCGTGCTCGGCTTCTTTCACTACCCGCTGCCATGGGACACTAACGATCCGCTGGTGTTGCCGCCGATCTATCTGGTCGGCGTCTGGCTGTCGATCCTGCTCGCGATCGGCGTCACCAGCCTCTATGCGTTTCAGGTGACGGAAGAGGCGCGCAAGCTCTCCGACGCCCTCGCCGCCACCGAACTGGTGCTGACCCGCGAGCAACATCTGACGCAGATCGACGGGCTCGCCGCCGCCGCCGCGCACGAACTCGGCACGCCGCTGTCGACGATCTTCCTGATTTCGCGCGAACTGGAAAAAGCCAACCCGTCGGACAGTCCGATGATGGCCGATCTTAGAACGATGCGCGAACAGGCGCAGCGTTGCCGGGATATTCTCGCCAAGATCACGCAACTGTCGTCGTCCGGCGCGCCGTTCGATCGCATGCCACTGTCGACACTGATCGAGGAAGCCGTCGCCCCGCATCGCGACTTCGGCATCGCGATCAAGATCCGCATCGCGGTCGCCACCGTGCAGGAGCCGGTCGGGATGCGGAATCCGGCGGTGCTCTATGGCGTCGGCAACATCATGGAAAACGCCGTCGATTTTGCCAAGACGAGCGTGGAAGTGAACGCCTGGTGGAACGCCGATACCGTCGAGATCGTGATTTCGGACGACGGCCCCGGCATTCCGCCGGACATTCTCAAGCGGATCGGCGAGCCGTATCTGTCACGCCGCCGCGCCGAGGACGGCCAGAGCCAGCATCGCGGGCTCGGACTCGGCGTCTTCATCGCCCGGACGTTGCTGGAGCGCACCGGCGCGAGGGTGTCGTTCTCGAACCGCACGTTTCCGGATCATGGCGCTGTCGTGCAGATCGCATGGCCGCGCGAGCGGTTCGAGACACTCGATCCGGATTAAAACCACATAACTAGGCGGTCGCCTGCGGCGCCGCGGGCCGCCGTCCCAAGGCGGCGACGACCAGCACGATCAGGCCGAGCACCACCGGCGGAAACACGACGATGTTGACGGCGTTCCAGCCATAGCTCGCGAGCAACTGGCCCGACGAGAACGACGTCACCGCCATCAGGCCGAAGATCAGGAAGTCGTTGAACGCCTGCACCTTGTTCTTTTCGGACGGCCGATGGGTTTCGAGCACCATCGCCGAGGCGCCGACGAAACCGAAATTCCAGCCGAGGCCAAGCACGATCAGGCAGACCCAGAAATGCGCCGTCGTGATGCCGTGCAGGCCGATCAAAGCCGCGACCGCCTCAAGCACGAGCCCGGCGGCGACGACCTTGGCGGCGCCGAACCGCGCAATAAGCGAGCCCGTGAAGAAGCTCGGGCCGAACATCGCGACCATGTGCCACTGCAGCCCGAAATTCGAATCGCTGATCGGATGCCCGCACATCTGCATCGCCAGAGGCGCGGAGGTCATCACCAGTTTCATGATGGAATAAGACACGACACCGGAGATCGCGGCGGCGATGAATGGCGGCTGCCGCGCGATCTCGATCAGCGGACGACCGCCGGTGAGATCGGCCGGCGCCGGCCTCGGCGCGTCGACGCCGGCCAGCACCGCCATTGCGATCAGAGCAACAATCGCCTGCGCGAAAAACGA
>JAQGJY010000064.1 GCA_028290325.1 Tardiphaga sp. | reverse complement strand
TTGATTTTCGGCGAAGGTTCGAGAGCGGGATCAGTCCTGCCTGTGCGCCAGCGGCATCTTCACTAATGTCCTCAGCGATTCCGCATCGCCGAGAACGGCGTAGATTTCCCGTTTTGAAAGATAGCCGAGCGCTTCCGTCATCGAGCTGGCATCCTCGATCTTTATTTTCGCGACCGCCAGATTGTGGTCGACCTGACCGCGCCGTCGCGACGGTTGCGCCGCTATCGATCGAAGATGCGCGGCCAACAGCAAGTCGTCCGCGTGAAGCTCGTGAATGGGGTCGTTGATGTCGGTCGGCGCTTCGCTGATCAGTTGGTTGGCTCGGGCCAAAACACGTGGCGGCAGGTTCTGCTCGGGCGTTCCAAAGAGCGACGGGCCGGACCTTGCCGGGGACGGCCTGGAGAACAAGAGTGCCACCGGAATCGACAACAGAAGTCCCGTGATCACTGGCGTCATCCAGAGAAACAAAGGCGCCGAGACGGCATAGGCACTCACCGCCATCGCCAATCCGGCGAATGTCGGCATCGCATATTTCCGCAACACTTCCCGGACCGGGAGGCCGCCGTCGTCGCGTCGTTGGACCTGCCAGCCCGCATCGCGTCCCAGCAGGATTTCCGTCACCGCCGAGGATTGGAAGATCATCATGACCGGGGCGACGAGGCCAGACAACAAGGTCTCGCTGACGATGCCAAACGCCACCCGCCATCCGCCGCCAAACGCGCGGCGCTCATTGCCTCGTGTCAGCAGCAGCACGAATGCGAGCAGCTTTGGAACGATCAGCAAGCCCATGGTGCCCGCGAAAACCCAGGCCGCTCGGATCGGATCCTGCGCCGGCCATTGCGGGAAAAGTGAAAACCCTTTCGCAAAATATTCAGGTCGGACGAATTGGGCCTGAAGCGAGATCAGGATGCCGAGCATCAGAAAGATCAGCCAAAGCGGCGCCGTGAGGTAGGAGCCGATGCCCGTCATCAGATGAAGGCGCGAAACCCAATGCAGGCCGCGCGCCGGCAGCACGGCGAGATGTTGAAGATTGCCCTGGCACCAGCGCCGGTCGCGGGCCGCGAAATCGATCAGCGACGGCGGACATTCCTCGAAGCTTCCGCCGAGATTCGGCGCCATATGAATGGTCCAGCCGCCGCGCCGCATCAACGCCGCCTCGATGAAGTCGTGGCTGAGGATATGGCCGCCAAAGGGTTTCGGACCTTTGAGTTGCGGCAAGCCGGCCTGCTCGGCGAAGGCGCGCACGCGAATGATCGCGTTGTGGCCCCAATAGTTGCCTTCCGAGCCATGCCACCACGCGATCCCGGCCGCGATCACGGGGCCATAAAGCCGGCCCGCGAATTGCTGCAGCCGCGCGAACAATGATCGACCATTCACGATGATGGGAAGCGTCTGGATCAATCCGACGCCGGCATGTCGCTCCATCGCGGCCACCAGCCGAACAACCGTCTCGCCGGCCATCAGGCTGTCAGCGTCCAGGATAATCATGTGGTCGTAGCCGGCGCCGAAACGCTGAACCCAGTCTTCGATATTTCCCGATTTGCGCGCCGTGTTCTTGAGCCGGTGCCGGTAGAACAGACGGCCGCCTGCCGTATCGTCGCGCAAAGCGATCATCGCCTTTTCCTCGGCGACCCAGATCGCGGGATCGGTGGTGTCGCTCAGGACGAACCAGTCGAATTGCGCGCCGGCCCCGGTCTCCTCGAGTGATTCGTAGATCGCTCGCAGTCGAGCCATGATGCGATAGGGGTCTTCGTTATAGGTCGGGATCAGCATCGCGTTGCGGCTGGTGAGGCCGGGCAGCGACGCATCCGTCTCGATCCCGAGCGCATCCCGCCGACGCACGAGCAGCATCGCGAAGCCGGCCACGGCGGATACGAATGAGAAGGCGATCCAGGCGAACAGCAGGACAAACAGGATCAGCACCAGACCCTCCAGCAGGGTCACGCCGCCGACCCGGAGAACCTCGTACATCTCGTAGCCGCCGGCGATCGTCATCGCGGCGGTGCCGATCAGCAGGAAGGCGCGCCGATGCGCGGTGGGCATCGGTTCGACGAACCGCGCCGTCGCGGTGCCGGGCTTGGGCATAAGCGCCTGCGCCGGCATCGCCATGGGCGTTTCCGGCGGTAGGAAGTCAACCGGTCCTCGCGGCGCGGATGTGCCGTCAGCCGCGAGCGTTGCCGCCGGGCGCAGGGTCATGGGCTCCATCGATAGACCCAGACTTCCGAAAGCGGCGCATTGTCCTGCATCAGCAAGGCCCGCAGCTCGATCGGCGTCTTGTCCTTGACCGGCAGTTCAAAACTCAGGCGCCAGCCGCCGGTTTGAGGATTCGGTTGCGTGACGATGTTGCGGATTTCGGCCTTTTCCGCCGATACCACACCCTTCACCTTGGTCGGATCGATCGACTTCAGCCGATCGCCGATGAGGTCGAGCACGAACAGTTTCGTGTTGTCGCCGCGTGAGCCGACGCCGCTCCGGGAAAAGATCGCCAGGGCGGATGATTTCGGATTGTCCATTCGCCAGTGCAGACGGTAGGTGAAGGTATGCTCCGCTTTGGCTTGCAGCGGGGTTTTTGGATGCCAGAAGCTGGCGATGTTGTCGTGGACTTCTTCCTTCGTCGGAATTTCGATCAGCTGGACGGCACCTTCGCCCCAGTCCCCGATCGGCTCGACCCAAAGACTTGGGCGTCGCTCGAAACCTGATTCGAGATCCTGATAACCCGCGAAATCTCTCTGCCGTTGCGTCAGTCCGAAACCCCGAGGATTGAGGTCGGCAAATGTGCTGATCTGGAGATCGCGCGGATTGCTGAGCGGGCGCCACAGTTGCTCGCCGCGCCCGTTGGAGATCGCCAGCGCGTCGGAATCATGCACGGCGGGTCTGAAGTCGTCGACGTCGTTGCGATCGTTGGGGCCGAAGAAGAACATGCTGGTCATCGGCGCCAATCCGGGGTGCTGAAGCTCGACCCGGGGGTAGATCACCATCTCGACATCGAACACCGTGGCTTCGCCGGGCCGGATCGTAAATCGGTAGGCCGCCGTCGTGCTTTCGCTGTCGAGCAGGGCATGCACGACGATCGAATTGGCATTCGCCGCGGGCTTCTCAATCCAGAACGCACGGAAGTGCGGAAATTCCTCGCCGGCGGGCTGCCCTGTATTGATTGAAAGACCTCTCGCCGACAGGCCGTAAAGCTGCCCCTTGGCAACCGCGCGGAAATAGCTGGCGCCGAGGAAAACGCAGACTTCGTCGTAATAGTCAGGATTATTGAGCGGGGTATGCAGGCGAAATCCGCCGAAGCCCAGGTCCTCGCTCGCTGCGGGAGGCGCCGTATTGCCGAAACTGAACTGGTCGGGCTGATACCGGATGCGGCGGGCTTGGCCGCCGACAATTTCAAAGATGTCGACCCGATTCGAATAGAAGAAACCGCGGTGAAAGAATTGCACCTGAAAGGGAAGGTTCTCTCCGCGCCACAAGGCCCGCTCCGGATTGAACCGGATCGCGCGATAGGCGTCGTAGTCCAGCTTCTTCAGGGAGTCGGGTATCTTGCTGTCGGGGGCCTTGAAGGGCAAGCCGGCGGCTTCGCGCGCGAGCCGTCGCACCGACGAGGCGTCGAATGGCGACGACGGCGCTTGCGCGGAGGCGGACGTGATCCACTCCTCCTTGAGCAAGGGCAAGGCGATGGACGCTTTGAGTAGTTGCCTGCGATTCAAATGGACACCGAAGTACGAGAATGTTCCAGTAACTCCCGCGTTCCAATACGGTTCCAGACCGGAAAGCTCCAAAGACCCTCGCGCCGATCTCGCCGAATTGCCGAAAGCTCCCGATGGGAGAGACGGAATTATTGTGCCTTGTGATGGTCGAAAAACCGCACCTGGCGGCCTCACGTTCAAGTTGCCCGTTGTTCAGGCACGGGCCGGCGCGCCGACATATCGGCGAGGCCACGCCTCACTTTCGCGCGCGTCGCCTGATGGCGGTCGCGGCAGGGTTACGTCAAGATCACC
>JAQGJY010000037.1 GCA_028290325.1 Tardiphaga sp. | reverse complement strand
TCCGAATAATCGTTGATGACATGCTTGATGCCGGGCGGTTGGGTCCAGCTCGATCCCTGCCGCATCGTGATCTCATCGCGATCGCCGAGTTTGGTTTTGACCCAACCCTTCAGCACATAGACCATCTGAAACCGCGTGTTGTGGAAATGCACTTTTGACACGACCTGCGGATCGCAAGGCTCGGTGAAACGCAGCACATGCGCGCGGACCATGCCGTTGGTCGCATCGACCATGCCGAGATCGCGATACTGCGCATAGGCGCGCAAGCCGGACACGAAATCGTCGTTGCGATAGTGGCTGATCGCGACCCGCTGCTCGGCATCCGCCGACGGAATTTCGGATTGCATCTGCGTGGTCATGGCGCGCTCCCTGACGTTGGTTTGGGGCAGCGTAGGCCCGCATTCCGAGAGCGACAAGTTGATCGTCATTCCCAGGCGCCTGTGCGGCGATATCCGACGCGGCGCGTCGAATGCGCCGGACGAGCGCGCCGGGAATGACAGACCTCAGTGCAACCGAAACACCCCGTCGACCGCGCGCAATTCGGCCGGCTTGATGAGTTTGCAATGCGCGACGGTGACGGCGTAAAGCGGGCCGTCCAGCTTGAGCTGCCAGAAGCTCAAAAAGTCCTGCAGCGCCGGGAATTTGGGAAACAGATCGTAGCTCTGCCAGACATAGGTTTGCAGAAGCGACGGATGATCCGGCATCCGGTACAGGATTTCGGCCGTCGTCAGCCCGTAACCCAAAACCTGTTTTCTGAAATCCTCGGACGCACCGCTTTTCGAGACAGCGCGCGTTTTCGAAACCACACCCGTAACCATGCCAACCTCCATCGCTGGAGCGACTGGCCGCTGGTGTCGTCAATCAAGAGCGCACCGGGTGCCAACGCTCAAATGAAAATGTGACGCAGGACAAGGGTCAATCACAAGCCTAAAAGTTTAAGAAAGTGTTGAACTCCTGAGCATTGGCAGCGGCTTACCGCAAGTGCTAACATCCTGGCGCCGACCCCCGGTTCAGGATCGCCAAAATTTTTTGGCACTCGGTCGGAACGATTGCTAATTTCGCCGCCCACAGGTCTTGATTGCAATGGCCAATCGGCCTATGTCACGGCCAGTCGCGCTGGCACTCAACTGCCGCGACTGCCAAAATTCCAGACCAACCACCACCACCCAACCAACTCTATGGAGGACTGCATGAAATTCCGTCCGCTTCACGACCGCGTCGTGGTCAAGCGCATCGACGCCGAAGAGAAGTCCAAAGGCGGCATCATCATTCCCGATAGCGCCAAGGAAAAGCCGTCGCAGGGCGAGATCGTCTCCGTCGGTCCCGGCGGCCGCGACGAAGCCGGCAAGTTGATCCCGATCGACCTCAAGGTCGGCGATGTCGTGCTGTTCGGCAAATGGTCCGGCACCGAGGTCAAGATCGACGGCCAGGATCTTCTGATCATGAAGGAATCCGACGTCATGGGCGTTCTCACCGAGCAGCCCGCCGCGAAGAAGAAGGCCGCTTAAGCGCCTTTTCTGAACCCCAAATCGAAGGAGACACACATGTCAGCCAAAGAAGTTAAATTCGGCGTCGATGCTCGCGACAAGATGCTGCGCGGCGTCGATATTCTCGCCAACGCCGTCAAGGTGACGCTCGGCCCCAAGGGCCGCAACGTCGTTCTCGACAAGTCGTTCGGCGCTCCCCGCATCACCAAGGACGGCGTCACCGTCGCCAAGGAAATCGAGCTCGACGACAAGTTCGAGAACATGGGCGCGCAGATGGTGCGCGAAGTCGCGTCGAAGTCGGCCGACCTTGCCGGCGACGGCACCACCACCGCGACGGTTCTGGCCCAGGCCATCGTCCGTGAAGGCGCCAAGTCGGTCGCCGCCGGCATGAACCCGATGGATCTGAAGCGCGGCATCGACATGGCTGTGGAAGCCGTCGTCGCCGATCTGGTCAAGAACTCCAAGAAGGTCACCTCGAACGACGAGATCGCCCAGGTCGGCACCATCTCGGCGAATGGCGACGCGGAAATCGGCAAGTTCCTCGCGGATGCGATGAAGAAGGTCGGCAACGAGGGCGTCATCACGGTTGAGGAAGCCAAGTCGCTCGAGACCGAACTCGATGTCGTCGAAGGCATGCAGTTCGATCGCGGTTACATCTCGCCCTACTTCGTCACCAACGCCGACAAGATGCGCGTTGAATTCGACGACGCCTACATCCTTATCAACGAGAAGAAGCTGTCCTCGCTGAACGAGATGCTGCCGCTGCTCGAAGCCGTCGTGCAGACCGGCAAGCCGCTCATCATCGTCGCGGAAGACGTTGAAGGCGAAGCGCTCGCCACCCTCGTCGTCAACCGTCTGCGTGGCGGCCTCAAGGTTGCCGCCGTCAAGGCGCCGGGCTTCGGCGATCGCCGCAAGGCGATGTTGCAGGACATCGCCATCCTCACCGGCGGTCAGGCGATCTCGGAAGATCTCGGCATCAAGCTGGAGAACGTGACGCTCGCCATGCTCGGTCGCGCCAAGAAGGTGATGATCGACAAGGAGAACACCACGATCGTCAACGGCGCCGGCAAGAAGGCCGACATCGAGGCGCGCGTCAACCAGATCAAGGCGCAGATCGAGGAAACCACCTCGGACTACGACCGTGAGAAGTTGCAGGAGCGTCTGGCCAAGCTCGCGGGCGGCGTCGCGGTGATCCGCGTCGGCGGCGCGACCGAAGTCGAAGTCAAGGAGCGCAAGGACCGCGTCGACGACGCGATGCATGCGACCCGCGCGGCTGTCGAAGAAGGCATCGTGCCGGGCGGCGGCGTCGCTCTGCTGCGCGCCTCCGAGCAGCTCAAGAGGATCAAGACCGTCAACGACGACCAGAAGACCGGCGTCGAGATCGTCCGCAAGGCCCTGTCGGCTCCGGCTCGCCAGATCGCCATCAACGCGGGCGAGGACGGCTCCGTGATCGTCGGCAAGGTCCTTGAGAACTCGACCTATGCCTTCGGCTTCGACTCGCAGACCGGCACCTACGGCGACATGCTCAAGAAGGGCATCATCGATCCGACCAAGGTCGTGCGCGCGGCGATCCAGAACGCGGCTTCGGTCGCGGGCCTCTTGATCACCACTGAAGCGATGGTGGCCGAGCTGCCCAAGAAGGGCGGCGCCGGCGGCGGCATGCCTCCGGGCGGCGGCGGCATGGGCGGCATGGATTTCTAATCCACGCTCTCAACGTAGAAACAACGAAGCCCGGCGGAAACGCCGGGCTTTTTCTTTATGCGATGATGAGTTGCCCATTCACGATCGGGATGCGGCTCTGCGCATGTGAAATCCCCCTCAGCCCGGGGCCGCGCCGTCATCGTAGCCACGAACGCGGTTGCGGCCGCTGCGCTTCGCCTCGTAGAGAGCCGCGTCCGCTTTGCGGACGGCTTGATCCAGCGGCGCCGCATCAGTGACGATCTCGGCGACACCGATGCTGACGGTGACAGGGATCTTCTGCGCTCCGATGTCGAATGGCTCTTCCGATACGCGCAGGCAGAGTCGCTCGGCGAACCGAACCGCCTCCGCCAGCGTCATGTCGCACAGCACCGCCAGGAATTCCTCCCCTCCCCAGCGACCGGTGACGTCCTGTATGCGTTGGCAATGCGCGGCGAGACGGCGCGCGAACTCGCGCAGCACAGCGTCTCCGCAGTCGTGGCCGTAACAGTCATTGATCGCCTTGAAATGATCGAGGTCGACCATCATCGCGACCATTGGCCGTTTCGCGCGCAGGTTGGCTCCGATCAATGGCGAGGTCCTCTCCTGCACCCCGCGCCGGTTGGCGAGCCCGGTC
>JAQGJY010000023.1 GCA_028290325.1 Tardiphaga sp. | reverse complement strand
CGCCGGCCATCGCGGCCGCCTGCGGGGCGCGAGTCACGGCCGAGGGCGCGGCGGATGTCCGCGGCGCGGGCGGCCGCTCGCTCGGTTTCTTGACCGGCTGAACCGGCTTCGGCTTGACCGGTGGCTTCGGCATCGGCTTCGCGGGCTCGGGTTGCGCGGACCATTTCTCAGGCGTCGGCTGCGGCATCTGCTTCGGCGGCGCTTCGACCTCGGGCTTGTCCTGCAACGGCGTCGGCGCGATCTGTTCGGGCGCGGCCTGCACCGCCTGTTCCGGCGGCGCGGACGGCGCGTCGGCTTCGGTCATCTGCGGGCCGGGCGCGACATCGACCTGCTGCGGCTCGGGCGCCGCGGAGACAGGCGACATGTCGATCAGAATCGTCGGCACCGCGACGCCCGGCGTATTGGTCGGTCGCGGCCACGCAAGGCCGAACGCCAAGAGCGCGCCGTGCAGCGCGACGATCAGGATCGCCGACAGACTCCAGCGCACGGCGCCACGGCGCTCTTGACCGGCATGGATCGCGAACGCAGTCACGGCGTGTCGCGGCCGTCGAGGCCGACCAATGCGACTTTGAGATAGCCCGCGTCCCGCAGCAGGTTCATCAGCGCCATCAGCTCGCCATAGCTCACCGTTTTGTCGGCGCGCAGAAAGATCCGCTCGTCCCTGTTGCCCTTGGTCGCCGCGCCGAGCGTCTCCGCCAGCCTGTCGCGCGCAATCACAGTTTCGCCGACGGCGACGGCGAGGTCTGGCTTGAGCGTCACGAACACCGGCGCGTCCGGGCGGGGCGACGGCGTGGCGGCGCTGGCCGGCAGATCGACGCCGAGATCGACGGTGGCGAGCGGAGCCGCGACCATGAAGATGATCAGCAGTACCAGCATCACGTCGATGAACGGCGTGACGTTGATCTCGTGATTGATCGCCAAATCGTCGTCCGGGCGGCGGCCGTTGCCGCCCGGCGTCGCTCCGAGTTTCGCGCCCATGGTGCTATTCCGCCGCGCGCGGCAAGGAGCGCTGCGCGCGATCGAATTCAAGGCTTCCCGCGCGGCTGACCAGCAGCAGCACCTGTGCCGACGCATCACCGAGCAGCGCGCGATAGGTGGTGATGCGCCGCGCCAGCTGATTGTAGATCACGACCGCCGGGATCGCCGCGACGAGGCCGAGCGCCGTCGCCAGCAACGCTTCCGCGATGCCGGGCGCAACGACCGCGAGGTTGGTGGTCTTAGCTTCGGAAATGCCGATGAACGCATTCATGATGCCCCACACCGTGCCGAACAGGCCGACGAAAGGCGCGGTCGCGCCGATCGTGGCGACGAGGCCGGTGCCGATCGCGATGCGCCGGGCCATCGCGCTCTCGACGCGCTCCAGCCGCAGCGCGACGCGCTCCTTGAAGCCGTCATCGAATCGTCCGCCGGACAAGTCCGCCTCGCGTTCCGCGGTCGCGATCAGTTGCGCGACGGCGTCGCTGGCGTCGCCGGACTGCTTGGCGACATCCGCCAGCGTGGTGTCGCGCGCCAGCATCTCGACGCGGCGCTTCGCGATGCGGGTCTCGCGCGCCAGCTCGATGGTCTTGGCGAGCCACACGGTCCACGTCACCAGCGACGCAAAAGCGAGTCCGATCATCACCGCCTTCACGACAATGTCCGCGCCCATGAACATGCCCCAGGGCGACAGATTATGCGGCAACGTGGCTTCGATCATTGCGGGATTCCGTCAATATGAGCAGGCGGCAGCATGGCCCGAGATGCGCCGGTCATACACCCCGCGACCGATCACCTAGAGGCATTTTAAGTTGATCGGCCGACGGCCAAACCGAGTGCCGCGCGAAACGCCGCAGCCCGGCGCCTCGCGATATGCATTATGTTTCTTGCAATTCTAAAAAATCATGCACTATGATGCATATTAAGTGTTGACATCATCGGCTTCGCCAAGCCGAAAGCCATATTGCGCCGGCCAAGATCGCAACTGACGATCGCCGTCAATCTTTCAGAGGGGAAACCACCGATGTCCGATCGCTCATTCGTGCTGACGCGCCGCCGCCTGCTGACCGGCGCCGCCGGTGTCGCTGGCGTCGCCGCCGCGCCAAATCTGCTCGGCGAGCGCATCTTCGCGCCGGCCATCGCGCAGAACGCGCCGCTGAAAGTGGGGCTGATGCTGCCTTACAGCGGCACCTACGCCAAGCTCGGCCAGTTCATCGACGACGGCTTCAAGCTTTATGTCGAGCAGAAGGGCGGCAAGCTCGGCGGCCGCGACATCGTCTTCGTGCAGGTCGATGACGAGTCCAAGCCCGAAGCCGCGACCGACAACATGAACCGGCTCGTCGGTCGCGAGAAGGCCGATGTCGTGATCGGCACCGTGCATTCCGGGGTCGCGATGGCGATGGTCAAGGTCGCGCGCGATACCAAGACGCTGATGATCATTCCCAATGCCGGCGCCAATGACGCGACCGGCCCGGCCTGCGCGCCGAACATCTTCCGCACCTCGTTCTCGAACTGGCAATCCACTTACCCGATGGGCAAGGTGATGGCCGATGCCGGCATCAAGACCGTCGCGACGATTACCTGGCGCTACACGGCCGGCGCTGAGATGATCGGCGCCTTCGCGGAGAACTTCATCAAGAACGGCGGCAAGGTCGTCGAAGACCTCACCGTGCCGTTCCCCGAGGTCGAATTCCAGGCGCTGATCACCCGCATCGCGACGCTGAAGCCGGATGCGGTGTTCTCGTTCTTTGCCGGTGGCGGGGCTGTGAAGTTCGTCAAGGATTACGCAGCCGCCGGCCTCAACAAAACGATTCCCCTGTACGGCGCGGGCTTCCTCACCGACGGCACCATCGCGGCGCAGGGCGAGGCCGCCAACGGCATCAAGACGACGCTGCATTACGCCGACAATCTCGATAATCCGGCGAACCTCGCGTTTCTGAAAGCCTTCAAGGCCAAGACCAGCAACGACGGCGACATCTACGCCGTGCAGGGCTACGACGCGGCGGCGTTGTTGGACATCGGTCTCGCATCGGTCGGCGGCGACGCGGCGGCAAAGGACAAGATGATCGCGGCGATGGGCGCCGCGAAGATCGATTCGCCGCGCGGGCCGTTGTCCTTCAACAAGGCGCACAACCCGATCCAGAACATCTATCTGCGCGAGGTGAAGAACGGCCGCAACGAGCTGGTGAAGATCGCGCAGGAGGCGGTGGACGATCCCGCGCGCGGCTGCAAGATGACGTGACACGTCGGCGACGGACAGTGACCCGCCCTCTCCCCTCGTGGGAGGGGAAGGCTCGCTTCTGTTGAAGCTCACATAACGTCGAACGGTTATTTCGCATGGACCTCGTCACCTTCGCCGTTCAGCTTCTGAATGCTGTGCAATACGGCATGGTGCTGTTTCTCGTCGCCAGCGGCCTGACGCTGGTATTCGGCATTCTCGGCGTCATCAACCTCGCCCATGGCGCGTTCTACATGCTCGGCGCCTATCTGGCCTATTGGCTGACGGCCACGACCGGCAGCTTCGCGCTGGCGATGCTCGGCGGCGTCGCGATCGCCTTCGTCGTCGGTCTGCTGCTCGAAACCGTTTTCGTGCGATTGCTCTACGGCCGCGATCATCTGGCGCAGGTGCTGCTGTCGTTCGGGCTTATTTTAGTCATCGATGAAATACGCCAGGTGTTGTTCGGCAAGGATGTCCACGCGGTCGCGCCGCCGGCCTGGCTGTCCGGCTCGATCCAGCTCACCGACAACCTGTCCTATCCCGTCTATCGCATC
>JAQGJY010000016.1 GCA_028290325.1 Tardiphaga sp. | reverse complement strand
GAAGGCTGTGCGATCGCCGTGAAGGCGGGCATCCACGGGTTCAGCCACGCCAACAGAAATTTCGCTGTGCCAAGCGGTCGGATCATCTCAAATCAACTGGTGGGAAAATGTCATCACGCAAGTAGATCGGAAGACGACGGCGACGACAACAGCTACGCCTCTGATGCCCTCATGCCGGCGGCGAAGCGGTCGTCAAAAAAGATGCGGCCGAGCTTGGGGGAAACTCGGCCGCGCACGATCCGGTCAGGGACGGGGAGGGGTGGGGATGTGACCGGCTCGCGATTGCTGTGTCCTTAAAATCTCAGCGCTGACGCGCGCTGGCGGTGGAGATCGAAGGCTTGCCGTCGCCGAGTGAAACCCACACGTTCGGGTCGCTCTGGGACTGGCGCTTGACGAAGCGGTAGCCGGTCTCGGTCCAGGCAACGACGCTCTCGTTCTGATTGTCGAGCACGAACTCACCCTTGTCGGTCTTGACCGTGAGGACGGCGTGGCCTTCGCCTTTTTTATCGCGCACCACGGTGATGAGCAGTGCTTCGCGCGGCCAGCCCGCATCGACCAGCATCTTGCGCTTCAACAGCACGTAGTCCTCGCAATCGCCGTAGCCGTCGGTGGGCAGCGACCACTTCTCGATGACGCCCCAATGATCGGCATCAGTCACCGGCTTGATGGTCTCGTTGACCCAGCGATTGACGCGGACGAGGTCTTTCCAGGCCGTCTGCGTCATCACGATATCGCGGGCCTGCGTCGGCCCGCCACGACACTCGCCGGGATTGTCGTTGCAGAATTCGACCCAGCCGATCGGCGCGCGGGTGTTGTCGCCAAGGCTGGCATAAACGACGTCACTCGCGGCGTGTGATGTCGTCGCAATTGCGATCAGCATCGTTGCCGCCGCGATCCCCAACCCCAGTTTCTTGATACCAAACATTGTGGCCCCCGTTTCTTGTTGGGACCACATTTCGCACAGACGGTTTGCCTCGGGGCTAAGTTGCGCAAGTACATTTAAGGCGAATGCAAGTAAAAAACGCCGGCGAATTGCATCTATACTTGCGCTAAATTTGATTCAAATTTTAGCGAAATGGATTTGATTCAAATGCGACGGATTAAGCGGTTTTCGCGCGCGCTGACGCGACGCGCGCGCGCCCGCAGCCGCCGAATTAACTCCGTTGCGGAGGCGTCAAAACGCGAAAAGGCGGTATCCGTTGCCAGGGATACCGCCTTTAAATGACGCAGGTTTTGGAATGTGATCGGTGCGCGCGTTTACCGCGCGGTAATGTTGTCTTCCAACGTCTCGGCCGGCTGCTCGTGGACGAACTCCAGGGCGAAGCCATCCTCGAGATTTCGCACCACGCGGGCCTGAACGCGGCCGAGCATCACCAGCGAGCGCAACGGCGGACGCTGTTCGGCGGAAATGGCCGCACCCGAGCTCGACATGTCGATGACGCGGCACGTCATCTGGCTGCCGTCCTCGAGCGTCAGGACCGCGATCGGATTGCGCGGCACGATACGTTCGTGGCGGCGATCTTCCGGCAGATTGAGAATGTCGCGGTTGGCGAGCCAGGTAAGCTGCGCCGCCAGCTTATCGCGCTTGCGCGCGGTCGCGCCGACGGTCATGGCAAAACCGTTGTCGATGATGCGGGCGATCTTGCCCTCGACGCGGCCGATATGGTCGAGATAAGCGATGACGCGGTCACCGACATTGCCGATGCCGGGCGCGAGCATCGCCAGCCCGCCGGGTGACATATTGATCACCTGACACGGAAACTCACGGCGATCCGGCAGCATGTAACGGCCCAGGAGATGGACCTTCACGCGCTGAAAGCGCCGCCGTTCATCGGCGACAGGAAGAAAAAATTTATGCTGCGCCAACGCCATATGATCTGCCAACCGAGCGGGATCGGTAAGCACGGACCTTAGAGCGCGCAGGGTTAACGAGGAGTTAGCGCTGCGTTTCAGCGCAAGCCTTCATAGACGATAAGTCCGCGCGCGATCGCCAGCTTCTTCAACGCGCGCGGTCGGAATCGCTGCGGTGGATGGGCAAGATATCGGAACGACGTCGTCGTCAGCTCACCGACCGGGCCGTGCTGGCCTGGCAGCAGCGGCACCAGCAGTCCGGTCAGGCTGAGCGGCGTATGGGCGCGAGCACAGAACGGCAGCAGCAGCAGTTCGAGATGCAGCTTTTCGCCGTCTGTCGTTCGTCCGGTGACGCCGGCGACGGCGACCAGCGTTTCATCGGCGACGGTGCTGACGATATCCGCGAGATCCTTGCGGCCGGCCGCGCCGAACAGGCCGGTGAAGCTGTCGCCCTTGCGATCGCCGCCAAGCAGGGCACAGACCCGGGTGCCGGCGACGCGGATCGGAAAGCCGTTCTCCGGCGCGTAGGACAATACGAAGATATCGCCAAGCAACTCACGCACCCGGCCGGGTTCGAGCGCGCTGCGATGCGGCGCGCGCGCGTCGCCACGCTGGCTGTCCCAATAGGCGAAGAAGGCGCGGGTCGATGGATGCTTCATGCTTAACCTGTCCTGACACGACGCGAAGGAGACACATCTGTGCCGGTCTTGGGCGTCTCCTGGGCGTCGTGTGTCCCTGATATCTTTTGCAAGACGAGCGATGCAGCGTCCATGCCGGAGAAAGGTTTTCCCCTTGTGAGAGTGGTGTTTGCCGCGTTAACGTTAAATTCACCATGTTCTCGCGGAGTCCGGGATTGCGGCTAAGGTCGGCTCATTCCACGGCGAAACGCTGTCTCTCCAGCAGTCGTGTC
>JAQGJY010000451.1 GCA_028290325.1 Tardiphaga sp. | reverse complement strand
CGTAGCGCACGCCGCCATTCAGGATGATGACGTCCTGATAGTTCGCGGTCTCGATCAGATAGAGGCTGTCGGTCGCGATCGGAATGATCGTGGGGTTTCCAGCGACCCGGGGCTGGTTCGGAAATGGCGTCAGGTTCGGCGGATTGAACACGTCGACATTCGAAAGGGTGCCCGTTCCATTGAACGAACCGGCGCCCGCCAGCTCCGACGACAAACCCGTATAGGTGTCGATCGAGACCTGCTCGCGCGCTATTTCGACACCGGCGACCAGCGTGTGCTTGATCGGGCCGGTCGCGAATTTAATCACGGCATCGGTTTGGTTGGCCGTGACGTCGGTCACCTGATAACGGCTCTGGGGGCTCAGGCTGAGCTGGAGCGTGCTCGCGTTCAGGCCCTGCGGCAGCGAACCGACATAATCCAGAACCGAACGCTGCTGGCGGAATTTGTTGGTGATCGTCATCCAGTCGGTCACGACGAATTCGCCGTTGATCGTGCCGATATCCTGCTTGGCGCGCTGAAAATCGCGTTCGACGAGGCCGTAATAGGTGTTGCGATTCACACCCAGTTCCTGCGTCACCGGGCCGCCGACCGAAGTCGGCGTGCGCCGATAATACGGCACGCCGAAATCCGGCAGGCCATCAAGATCGACATGGATGTAGTTCGCGGTCAGCGTGAACGCATCCGTCGGCTTCCAGCGCACCGCCGCCAGGGTGCCCCAACGATCGTCGGTCACGAAATTGCGGCCCGCGACCTTGGAGTCCTGATACAGGGCGCTGAAGCGCACGGCGAGCGTCGGATTGATGACCTGGTTGGTATCGAGCGTGATCCGCGCGCCGGGATCGGTCGTCAACTGGCTCTCGGCCTTGAAGAAGTTTCCAAGGTCGGTGGCCTGCTTGGTGACGATATTGATGGCGCCGCCGGTGGTGCCGCGACCGGCGAACGACGAGGCCGGACCGCGCAGGATTTCAACCTGCTCGGTGAAGAAGTTTTCCCGGATGCTGACCGCCGGATCGCGCACGCCATCGATGAAAATGTCGTTGCGCGCGTCAAAGCCGCGAATGAAAAACCGATCGCCGAAAGCGTTGCCGCCTTCACCGGTGCCGAGCGTGACGCCGGCCGTGGTTCGCGCCACTTCCTTCAACGTGGTGGCATTCTTGTCTTCGAGCACTTCCTTCGTCAGCACGGTCACGGTGCGCGCCGTATTCAGCGGCGGCTCGGTGAACTTCGTGCCGGACAGGCGGCTGGCCAGATAAGGCGCATCGGGATTCGCGTAAGGATTGCGATCGGCGGCGAAGCCGCCGAAAGCCGGGTAAGGGACCGCCGCGACTGGCGGCTGCGGCGCCCGCGCCGCGCGACGCAGGGCATTGCGCGCGCGCACCTGATCGGGGGTCGGCCGGGAAACGGCGGGACGCGGACGCGCCACCGGCGCATCGACCGTCACCGGCGGCAACGTCGATTGCTGGGCTTCGGCGCCGCCGAACGATGCGACCGCGATCAGACCGGCGACCGACGAAATCTTGCCGGCGGACACGGCCGTTCCGTCGCGATATGCGCCGTCTGTCGTATTTGACCGCAGTGACCGCGGTGTCTTCGCAATGCCCATGACCAGCGCCTCAATCCAAATTGGGACGCCTCAAACATCTTGCGTCACCGTGCCGCATGGGTATCGGTGAGACCGGACGGCGGTCAATGCGTGGCGGCCGAATTGCGGCGATCGCGCGTTTGAATCTGTCAAAAGAATAATGGTTCTAAAGTAGGCGTTTGAAATGGTTCTAAAACGCTGTCGTCATCAATCGACGCTTGAATCGACGCTTGGCGGCTTCATGAGCGAGAACAATTCATCGACCGTCTGTTGCGCCGTTTGGCGCACGCGATCGGTGTTCTCCATCCCCGCGATATTGACCTGATTGACCACGGCGCGGATCTCGTCGCGGAATTCCGTCAGGAAACGCAGCGGGTCGTTGGAGTCGTTGGCGACCCGCGCGATCAGGCCGGTGATGAGAAGCTGGCAGGCGATCATGCGTCCGTTGAGTTCGTCCATGACAGTCGTCCTTCTGTGAGATCGATGCAGCGCCTATCGCCGATGCCGCGCGCGATGACAATATCGCCGGCAAAGAAAAACCCCGGCGGTTGCCCGCCGGGGTTTGTCAGATCGATCGGCGTCGGGTCAGAAGTTACGCTGCGCGCGCACGTTCATCGAGACCGTGTCCTGATCCTTGAACTGATAGACCGCCGTCGGCTTCGGTGCGGAGGCCGCCAACACGGCTGATCCGGTGAAGTTTTGATCGAGCCGCGTGTACATGACTTCCGCCGAGAAGGTCAGGTTCTTGACCGGAGTCCAGCGCGTCACGACGCCAACCTGCGCGACGTTGAAGTTCGGATTGCAGGAATAATCCGCGCTGACGACCTTGCCGGCCGTGTAGGTGCGGCAATAGATGCCCTGCGCCGTCTCGTTGTAGCGAACGGCGGAGTAGCTGCCGAACAGGCTGGACGACCAGTTAGCATCCCAGTTGTGATTGAACGCGCCACGGACGCCGTAAGCTTCCGTGAGCTGGATGCCCGAACCCGGCGTGAAAATGCCGTCCGTCGTCGCGCCGAAACCGACGCTCTGATACGCACCGTCGCTGCCGCCGCCGAACATCGCGAAGTTCGGCGAGGTCGAATTGGTGCCGATCACGTTGCGGGTATCACCGCGCGCGTAAGAGGCGTCGATCTTGATGTCGTCGCCTTTGCCCGTCGGCAGACCCTTGATCTGCAGCGCGGCCATCACCGAGCCGCCCCACTTTGAATCCGGATGACCGGACAATTCCGACAGCGCGGTCGGCAGGCCGGCGGTGGTCAGCGTGTTGTAGGAGGCGTTCACTTGGTGAAGCGCGCCCGACAACTGGAACAGACCCCAGGCCTGATCGACGCGAATGTTGCCGACCACGTCCGGCGCGCGAACGCCCGCATAGACGTT
>JAQGJY010000433.1 GCA_028290325.1 Tardiphaga sp. | reverse complement strand
TCGTTGATGGTCGGGTCTTCGGGCTTGAGGTCGATCGCACGCTCCAGCGTCTTCACCGCCTCCTCGAAATTACCGATCCGGTAATAGGCCCAGCCGAGCGAATCGACGATGTAGCCGTCGTCGGGACGCTGATCGACCGCGCGCTTGATCATCTTCATCGCCTCGTCGAGATTGATGCCCTGATCGATCCAGGAATAGCCAAGATAGTTCAGCACGTGCGGCTGCTCGGGCTGCAATTCGAGCGCCTTCTTCATATCGACCTCGGCCTTGGCCCACTGCTTGGAGCGCTCAAGGCAGATGCCGCGGAAGTAGAAATACACCCAATTCGCTTTCTCGATGCTCGGCAGCGCGTCGATGCCCTGCGTGTAGGTCTGCGCGCAATCGGCGAACTTCTTCTTGCCGCGCTCGATGTTGCCGAGCGCCATGATGGCTTCGAGATCCTTGGCGTCGTTGGTCGTCAGCGCCTTCAGGATCTTGATCGCTTCCTCGCTGCGGTCAGCGGCGTCGAGATCGGTGGCGAGCTGAATCTGCGCGTTGCGCTTCAGCGGCGATGTCGCCGGCACCTTTTCATAGACCTTGATCGCCATCGCCGGCTTCTTCACCGATTCATACAGGTCCGCGAGCGAGAGCAGCGCCAGCGAATGGTTCGGCGCCAGATAGAGCGACAATTGCAGATAGACCAAAGCGAGGTCTTCCCCGCCGCGACGCGTCAGCGACGCGCCAATGCCGTACAGCGCTTCGGCCGCACCCGCTTGCGCGGAATCGACCAGCGGCGGCAATTTCTTGCCGGCCTTGGTCTCCTTGATGCCTTCGAGCACGAGCGGATGACGCGCCAGCTTCTTGTCGAACGTCTCGTAAACGGCCAGCGCCGCGCCGTCGTCCTTGTTGCGCGACAGCCAGCGGGCGTAGGAATCCACGACGCGCAACGCGGTTTCATCAAGCTTGTAGGCGCGCTCGAACCGGACGCCGGCCTCGCTCGGCTTGTTGGTGAAATCCAGGATCATGCCGGCGTGGAGATCCTTGAAGATCGGATACCATTCCGGGCCGGTCAGCTTGTCGATGGTGTTGATCGCGATCTTGCTGTCGCCCGCGCCGGTGCTCGCCCAGGCGGACAGCAGCGTCGCCACCAGATCGGTGATCGGACCGCGCACCGACTGGGTGATGTTGGTCTGCGCGGCGGCGTATTTTTTCATCTTGAGATCGCGCACGCCGACAACGAGGCGGGCGACGCGGTTGGACTTGTCGATCGCCAGCACGCGATCGGCGAGCTTGACCGCCTCGTCGATATTGCCCTCGGCCAGCGACGAGATGAAGGCGCGGTCGAGCAGCTCGTTGTTCTTCGGATCGGTCCGCAACGCCGAGCGATAGAACGCGGCCGCGTTGGCGGCGTCGCGCTCGACGCTGGCATGGCGCGCGGCGAGATAGCTGCCGGCGGTGGTCAGTGACTTCAGATCGCGGGCTGTCGGGAATGCCGAATTATCGGCCTGATGGTCCGGCGTCTGGGCGCACAGCGCGCCCGATGTCATGGACAGGGCCAGCGCGACGGCGGCGATCTTCAGGCTTTTCGGCCGCAAAGGCTTCATTCGAATGGACAGCATCGGGGTTTGCTAGCTCCAGAAAGGGCAAGGACAAGACGGCGACCAGTATCAAACTCGCATAATGCGGACGGCCGCGCGTGATCTCCGCGGAAAGGCTTGGGGCAACGAAATCGCGCGACAATGACGACTTCGCCGCTTCGCCGCAAGGCAACGCCCGGCGCCGCGCGATCAACAGCGCGTGGGCGGGCAAACACCGAGCTTAAATGGAACGGTAAACAAGGCGGCTTCGTGACGGGCCGTCCTTGAGTGTTTCCGGGCGCATGTCGTCAAGCGCGGCACGGGGACCTGACGCAAACCGGGGACCGTTGCGAAGGCCGCCTCAGGGATGGTCCCGGTTCAGCGGAGCGGCCGGGTCGGCTTCACCGACGGCCGCTCTCGTCCGAGACCCGGCGACTTTACATCGCCTCGTAGTTTGGGCCGCCGCCGCCTTCCGGCGGAACCCAGGTGATGTTGCCATTCGGATCCTTCACGTCGCAGCTTTTACAATGGACGCAGTTCTGCGCATTGATCTGGAAACGCGGTCCGGTCGGCTCCTCGACCCATTCGTAGACGCCGGCCGGGCAATAACGATTCGACGGCCCGGCGTAAACATCCAGCTCGGAGTCCTTTTGCAGCTTGAGGTCAGCCACCTTCAGATGGATCGGCTGGTCTTCCTCGTGATTGGTGTTCGACAGGAATACCGAGGACAGCCGGTCGAAGGTCAGCTTGCCGTCGGCCTTGAGGGGCGCGCGCTTCTGATGATCTTTGGCCGGATCGAGCGTCTTGCGGTCGGGCTTCGCGTGCGACTGCGTGCCGAACAGCGAGAAGCCGAATGTATTGCACCACATGTCGAGGCCGCCGAGCGCCGCGCCGACCACCGTGCCGAATTTCGACCACAGCGGCTTGACGTTGCGCACCGGATACAAATCCCTGCCGATCGAGGAGGAGCGCCAGGCATTCTCGTAATCGACCAGTTCGTCATTGCTGCGGCCGGCCTTGAAGGCCGCGATGACATGCTCGGCGGCGAGCATGCCGGAGCCCATCGCGTTATGAACGCCCTTGATGCGCGGCACGTTGACGAAGCCAGCGGCGCAGCCGATCAGCGCCCCGCCCTTGAAGGTGAGGCGCGGCACCGACTGGTAACCGCCTTCGGTGATCGCGCGCGAGCCGTAAGCGAGGCGCCGGCCGCCTTCGAAGGTGTCGCGAATTTTCGGATGCGTCTTGTAGCGCTGGAATTCCTCGAACGGCGACAGATACGGATCGTTGTAATTCAGATGCACGACGAAGCCGACGGCCACCAGGTTGTCGTCGTAGTGATACAGAAACGAGCCGCCGCCGGTGTTGTTGTCCAGAGGCCAACCGAAAGAATGCTGGATCAGCCCCTTGCGGTGTTTCTTCGGATCGATCTGCCAGACTTCCTTCAGACCGATGCCGAATTTGCCGGGTTCGCAATCCTTGTCGAGATTGAACTTGGCGATCAATTGCTTGGTCAGGCTGCCGCGCGCGCCCTCGGCGAATAATGTGTATTTGCCGAGCAACTCCATGCCGCGCGTGTAGGACGCCTTGTGCGAGCCGTCACGCGCGACGCCCATGTCGCCGGTAGCAATGCCGCGCACCGCGCCGTCGTCATTGAACAGGGTCTCCGCGGCGGCGAAACCGGGATAGATTTCGACGCCCAGCGCTTCGGCTTTCGCGCCGAGCCAGCGGCACACCATGCCGAGCGAGCCAATATAGCAGTGGTGATTATTCATCAGCGGCGGCATGAAGATGTTCGGCAGCTTGAGTCCGCCGGTCGCCGACATCCAATAGAAATGATCGTCCTTGGCCTGCGTCTTCAGCGGGCAATCCGGATCGTCGCGCCAATCCGGCACCAGCTTGTCCAAGCCGGCGGGATCGATCACCGCGCCCGACAGGATGTGCGCGCCGACCTCGGAGCCCTTTTCGACCACGACGATCGACAGGTTTTCATCGAGCTGCTTCAGCCGGATCGCCGCCGACAGGCCGGCCGGACCAGCGCCGACGATGACGACGTCGAATTCCATCGATTCGCGGGGCGGCAACTCCGGCAGCCGCTGGTCGGTGTTGGCGGTCGGGGTGTCGGTGGGGGCAGCTTCGTTCATTCGGATGTGCTCGCGCTTGCGGGTATCAGGGCGGTTGAGAACGCTTCTAAGGCTGTTGTTTCCGATTTTTGGCCGGAGAACAACCATGGAAATGTCCGCGCGCGCCTCTGAGGCGTTTCGTTGCGGCGCAATTCGGGTAAGATGGAGCCATGCCAACCGCCTCCGACATTTTGCGCGATCCCGCGCCCAGCCTGCGCGACCTGCTGACATTCTACGTGGAATCCGGGGTCGATTGCGCGTTGCTGGAGGAGCCGGTCGACCGGCTTGCCGAGCAAGCCGCCGTTGCTCCCCTCGCCCCCCTTGCTGCCGCCGCCGAAAAGCCGGTGTACGCACCGCTGTTGCGCGCCAGCGAAATGCCGAAGCCGGCGATCAGGACCGAGACGGCTTTGGTTCCGGAAATCGCCATTGCCGCCGCGCGTGAGGCGGCTGCGACCGCGCCCGATCTGGCGGCGTTGCGTGCGTTGCTGGAGAATTTCGAGGGCTGCGCGCTGAAATCCACCGCGACGCGGCTGGTGTTCGCCGACGGAAATCCGCAGGCGAAGGTCATGTTCGTCGGCGAAGCGCCGGGCCGCGACGAGGACATCGAGGGTCTGCCGTTCGTCGGACGCTCCGGCAAATTGCTCGATCTGATGCTGGCCGCGATCGGCCTCAATCGCACCAACGCTTACATCGCCAACGTGATTCCGTGGCGGCCGCCGGGCAATCGCGACCCGTCGCCGCAGGAGACCCAGATCTGCCTGCCCTTCATCAAACGCCATATCGAGCTGGTGAATCCGGACGTATTGGTGACGCTCGGCAATCCTTCGACGCAGTCGTTGATGGGCACGCGCGACGGCATCATGAAGACGCGCGGCCGCTGGCGCGATTACGACACCGGGACGCGCAGCATCAAGGCGCTGGCGACGTTTCACCCGGCCTATCTGCTGCGGCAGCCATCCTACAAGCGGATGGCGTGGCTCGACCTGCGCAGCATCGCCGCGGCGCTGAAAGCGAACCAATAGGCCGACGCGACGTTGAGGACCGCGTCGACAGTCGGCGGGAGCGAAAGACGACCATGAGCAGCGAACAGGCCGGCAAATGCTTGGGCGGACCACATGACGGCGAATTCCGCAGCTATGGCTCCGACGACATGCCGATATTGGCGCGAGGCGCGGACACCGAGGGCGACCTGCTCGGGCACTATCGCTTCAGGGACGGCGCGTGGCACTGGCGGCCCGACACCCCACCGGATGACGGCGAGCGGACGCGATAGACGTTACGACGCAAGCGCCAGGTCGAGCTCGCGACCGCGTCCGAGCATCGGCATCCACTCGTGATATTTCGGCTCGAATTTGAGCGCCTCGCGATAATGCGGACCGAGCGCGCCGAGCAACCGGCCGTTGCGGCCGAGCAGGTCGTCGGCGAAGCCGACCATACGTGAGTTCGGCCAGGCCTGCGGGCGAATGCCGCGCAGTCGCTCGTACAATCTCGGTTCGCTTTCGTCCGGATAGACCTGCGCCAGCAGCATCAGCATCGCGGCGGTCGAGCGCGAGATGCCCATCTGGCAATGCACCAGCAAATGGCCGTTGCTGCGCGCCGCCGCGTCTTCCGCGAGACCCGCGCCGAACTTCAGAATGTCGGCGACATCCGCTTGCGTCGGCGCGATCTTGTCGGGCGCCTCGTCGATGATGTCGTGGAAATGCATGATCGAGCGGCGGTGCTCGGCAAATTCGGCGAAGGAGGCGATATCGGGCCAGCCGGGATCGAGCAACGACAGCACATGGGTGACGGAGCGGCCGCGCTGCGCGGCGATCTCATCGACGCCGCACACCGTCAGAATGGAAATCGAAAGAGGTTTCATGGGGATAGGTCCGCGTTGGCCAATGACAGGCGGACAGAGAAACGACCACGCCGCGATCGTCAAGATGGCCGGACGCATGAGGCCCGGCGTCAGGCCGGTGTGCCGACGGCCTTCAAGGTACAGCCGGTGATCTTGAAACTGCCGTCGGGCTGCTGCTCCAGCGTGTAGATCGCCTGCCATGGCACGCCATCGGTATCAACGATGCGAACTTCTTGAATCACCCGCCCCGCGGCGGCGCGACTGTCGCCGAATTCAAAACTCTTGTGATGATGCACGGCCGCATAGTTGCGACGCACCATGGCCATGAAACTATCAGGCTCCGGGAACAGGCCGCGAATGTCGGGCGAGGCGTGGGCGTAAGCGCCGGCCGCATCGTCGCGGTCCAAGGCGTCAAGCTGCGCGCGGATGATGCCTTGAGCCGCCGCGACATCGTCCGCGGCCATCACCGGCGATCCGAACGACAGCAACAGCGCGACAAAACAGATGATCAATTTCATGAACCTTGCGCCTCGTCGCGGGACAAATCGTTCGTATGAAACGTACTGCTCGGCATAGCGTATCTATAATGGCTTCAATAAGAAGCTGAAAAATCTCCGGAGGTTCCCCAATGAAGATATTGACCGCAACCGCTGCGATCTTGGCCGTCGCTTTCGCCGCCAGCCCGGCGTCCGCCAAGATGATGGCCTGCTCGGGCGACAACATGGCGAAGTCCGTCGCCGCCGGCGCGACGATGGCTGATGGCCCCGCCAAGATGGCGATGATGAAGGAAGTCGGCATGGCCAACACCCAGATGTCCAAGGGCGACATGCGCGGCGCTTGCAAGAGCTACGCCCGGGCCCAGCGCGCCGGCATGATGAAGAACACGATGTAATCGGACGTTTGGTCTCAACACACGGGCCGGCGGCTGTTGTCGCCGGCCCGTTTCGTCGGGCAGCCTATTCGATCAATGCGATGCGCCTTGCGCGGGCGCGGCCGGCCCGTAGACCTCCGCTTTCGACTCGTCGTCCGACTTGACGTCCTTGTCGCGCGAGAACAGACGCTGGATCGCGACGAAGAATACCGGCACCATCAACAACGCCAGAATGACGACGGCGATCATGCCGCCCA
>JAQGJY010000423.1 GCA_028290325.1 Tardiphaga sp. | reverse complement strand
CTTGGCGTCCATTATCCGACCGATATCCTTGGAGGCTGGCTTCTCGGTGTAGCCTGGTTTTCCGGATGTTGGGCGCTCTTGTTGAGGCCTTCTGACACACGTGTTGAATCGCGCTCCGCGCCATAGTCCGGCTCCGCGAAAAGGCAGAGGATCAAGGCCCCCGCGGGCGCGACGCTGCCGACCCGGCGCGACGCGCTCTGGCTTCATGCCATTGCTTTACGACCAGTGTTGCCGAACTGCCTGTGATAGCCTGACCTCATTCGCCTTGGATGCGCCGATTGAAGATCGCGACCTTCAACATCAACAACGTCAATAAGAGGCTGCCGAACCTGCTGGCGTGGCTGGCTGCGACAGTGCCAGACGTCGTGTGCTTGCAGGAACTCAAGACGACGCGGGAAGCGTTTCCGATCGATGCGATTCAAGCCGCCGGATACGGTGCAGTCTGGCGCGGACAGAAAACATGGAATGGCGTCGCGATTCTGGCGCGCGGCGCGGAGCCCGTGCTGGTTCGCGATTCGCTGCCGGGCGATCCTGATGACGACCAGAGCCGTTACATCGAGGCGGCCATTGGCGGTATCTTGATCGCATCGATCTATCTGCCGAATGGCAACCCGCAGCCTGGTCCGAAATTCACATACAAGCTGGACTGGTTCGACCGGCTGGTCGATCACGCCGCGGGCTTGCTCTACGACAATGTGCCGGCGGTGCTCGCCGGTGACTTCAACGTCGTGCCGACCGACTTCGACATCTATTCGTTGAGGTCATTCGCGGACGACGCCCTGGTGCAGCCGGAGCCGCGCGCGGTGTTCGCGCAGCTGATCGATATGGGCTGGACCGACGCGATTCGGACGCTGCATCCTGATGATCCGATGTTTACCTTCTGGAGCTACCTGCGCAATCGCTGGCCCCGCGACGCGGGCCTCCGGCTTGACCATCTTCTGCTCAGCCCCGCGATCGCGCCGCGTTTGCAGGCGGCCGGCGTCGATCGTGAGGTCCGCGGCGAGCCCGACGCCAGCGATCACGCGCCAGCCTGGATAGAGCTTCGCGCGAGATAGTCCGAGTTGCGCGCCCGAGCCGAAATTCGAGGTCGGCCGCGCGGGGTCGGACACCGTTTGATTTTTATGCGTGGATGGTCAGAGGTGAGGTGCAGGTCGCGCGCGGCGGCCACGCGGTGTTTTGCCCCGTTGCGGAGCGCCGCAATTGCGCATGGACTGAGACTTCGATTGGACCAAGATAATGACCATCACGATCTACGGCATCAAAAACTGCGACACGATGAAGAAAGCCCGCGCCTGGCTGGACGAGGCGGGCATCGACTACCTGTTCCACGACTACAAGATCGACAGCATCGATCGCGCGCGGCTGACGGCCTGGTGCAAAGCCGTCGGCTGGGAGACCTTGCTCAATCGGTCCGGCACCACGTTTCGCAAATTGCCGGAAGCCGACAAGCAGAACCTCGACGAGGCCAAGGCGATCGCGCTGATGCTGGCGCAGCCGTCGATCATCAAGCGGCCGGTGTTGACGCTGGGCAAAGGCAAGCCGCTGGTCGGCTTCAAGCCCGACCTCTACGCCAGTACCGTAAGGGCCTGACGGATCTCAGCGGCCGCGCGGCAGCCGCCGGTTGCCGGAGGTTGGCAGGACATCGGCCGCCGGAAACCATGCGACCAAAAGCTAATCCAAGCGTCTGGCGCTGCCCAGCATTGCACCTTGCACATGGGCACGTCTTGACGGCATATTCCGCGCCGAGACGGTCAGTCTCGCGCGCAATGTCCAAGCATCGCGGTCGGGACAGTCAAAAACATAAATTTCGGTCACGCGCTTAGACGAGCGCTGCAACGACCGACGGGGGACATCTGCTTGGCCGATGACATCATTCTCGAAACCCACGGCCTGACCAAGGAGTTCGCGGGCTTCTTCGCGGTTCAGGACGTCAATCTGAAGGTCCGTCGCGGCACGATTCACGCGCTCATCGGCCCGAACGGCGCCGGCAAGACGACCTGTTTCAATCTGCTGACCAAGTTCCTGAAGCCGTCGGCGGGCCAGATCCTCTATAAGGGACAGGACATCACGGCGATGGCGCCGGCCGATGTCGCGCGGCTCGGCCTGGTGCGCTCGTTCCAGATCTCGGCGGTGTTTCCGCATCTGACCGCGCTGGAAAACGTGCGCGTCGCGTTGCAGCGCCAGCACGGATCGTCGTTCGATTTCTGGCGCTCCAAGACGGTGCTGGACCAATACAACGATCGTGCCCGCGAGTTACTGGACGACGTCGGCCTCAGCGAATTCGAGACCACGCCGGCCGTCGAGATGCCCTATGGCCGCAAACGCGCGCTGGAGATCGCCACCACCTTGGCGCTCGATCCGGAAATGATGCTGCTCGACGAGCCGATGGCCGGCATGGGCCACGAAGACATCGACAAGATCGCGGCGCTGATCAAGCGCATCTCGGCCAAATACACGATCCTGATGGTCGAACATAATCTCAGCGTCGTCGCCAATCTCTCCGATATCATCACCGTGCTGACGCGCGGCAAGGTGCTCGCCGAAGGTCATTATTCGGACCTCACCAAGGACGAGCGCGTCAAGGAAGCCTATCTGGGAGCCGGGCATGGTTGAAGCTGTCATGACCAAATCTCCCGCAACCGCCTCCGCGCCCAAGCCGATCCTCGAGATCGACAACCTCGAAGCGTGGTACGGCGAATCGCACATCCTTCACGGCATCAACTTCAACGTTCGTCCCGGTGAAGTGGTCACGCTGCTCGGCCGCAACGGCGCCGGCAAGACGACGACGCTGAAGTCCATCATGGGCATCATCGGCAAGCGCACCGGCTCGATCAAGTTCGACGGCCAGGACATCATCAAGACGTCATCCGACAAGATCGCGCGCAAGGGCATCGCGTTCTGCCCGGAGGAGCGCGGCATTTTCGCCAGCCTCGACGTGCGCGAGAATTTGATGCTGCCGCCGATCGTGCGCGAAGGCGGCCTGTCGCTCGATCAGATCTTCGATCTGTTTCCGAACCTGAAGGAACGGCTCAACAGCCAGGGCACCAAGCTGTCCGGTGGCGAACAGCAGATGCTGGCGATCGCCCGCATCCTGCGCACCGGCGCGCGTTTCTTGATGCTGGACGAACCGACCGAGGGTCTTGCCCCGGTCATCATCCAGCAGATCGGCCACACGATTCAGCGGCTGAAATCCGAAGGCTTCACGATCCTGCTGGTTGAGCAGAATTTCCGCTGGGCCTCGACCGTGGCGGACCGCTTCTACATCGTCGAACACGGCAAGATCATCGACGGCTTCGCCAATTCCGAGTTGCAGGCCAACATGGACAAGCTGCACACCTATCTCGGCGTCTAAACAAAATGACCAATAAAAAACGACAGGAAGGACACACCATGAAAACCGCAATGCGTGCTCTGGTCTCGGGATCGATCCTGGCGCTGGCCGTCAGCAGCTCGGCGCTGGCTCAGGATAAGACCATCAAGATCGGCGTGCTCAACGATCAGTCGGGTCTCTATGCCGACGTGACCGGACCGGGTTCGGTTCTCGCCGCGCAGATGGCGGTCGATGATTCCGGTATGGCCGCGAAGGGCTGGAAGATCGAGGTGGTTTCGGGCGATCATCAGAACAAGCCGGACATCGGCGTCAACATCGCGCGGCAATGGTTCGATCGCGACAAGGTCGACGTCATCGTCGACGTGCCGACGTCGTCGGTCGGGCTCGCGGTCAACAATGTCGTCAAGGAGAAGAACGGCGTCTATCTCAATTCCGGCAGCGGGACGTCCGATCTCACCAACGCGCAATGCTCGCCGAATACGGTGCACTGGGCCTACGACACCTACATGCTCGCGAACGGCACCGGCTCGGCGATGGTCAAGACCGGCGGCGACACATGGTTCTTCCTGACCGCCGATTATGCCTTCGGCACGGCGCTTGAGCGTGACACCACCAACGCCGTCACGGCGCTCGGCGGCAAGGTCGTCGGCAGCGTCCGTCCGCCGCTCAACTCGGCGGATTTCTCGTCCTTCCTGTTGCAGGCGCAGTCCTCGAAAGCCAAGGTCATCGGCCTCGCCAATGCCGGCGGCGACACCATCAATTCGATCAAGCAGGCGTCGGAATTCGGCATCGTCGCGGGCGGCCAGAAGCTCGCCGGTCTGCTGATGTTCATCACCGACGTGCATTCGCTGGGTTTGAAGACCGCCGCCGGTCTCAGCTTCACCGAGCCGTTCTATTGGGACCTCAATGACGGCACCCGTGGCTTCTCCAAGCGCTTCCAGGAGAAGATGAAAAACAAGGCGATGCCGACCACGGTGCAGGCCGGCGTCTATTCATCGCTGCTGCATTACTTCAAGACGCTCGACAAGATGGGCGGCAATTCACGCGTTGGCATCAAGATCGTCGAGGCGATGAAGGCGATGCCGACCGATGACATCATCTTCGGCAAGGGCTCGATTCAGCCGAACGGCCGCAAGATTCATCCGGCCTATCTGCTCGAAGTGAAGAAGCCCGAGGAGTCGAAAGGCCCGTGGGATTACATGAAGGTGGCCGCGACCATCCCGGCCGAGCAGGCCTTCACGCCGCTCGACAAGAGCTCTTGCCCGCTGCTGAAAAAATAACACGCGTTAGTTTCCTGCAATGACTTGGGGATCATGATGACCAATCGGATGACGACGTTGCTGCTCGGCACCGCGCTGGCTTTGACCAGCGCGGGCATCGCCAGTGCGCAGGACAAGACGATCAAGATCGGCGCGCTGAGCGATCAGTCGGGCCTTTACGCCGATCTCGGCGGTCCCGGCTCGACGCTGGCGGCGCAGATGGCGGCGGAAGATTCCGGCCTGATGAAGAAGGGCTGGAAGATCGACATCGTTTCCGGCGATCATCAGAACAAGCCGGACATCGGCGTCAACATCGCGCGCCAGTGGTTCGACGTGGACAAGGTCGACGTGATCGTCGACGTGCCGAATTCCGGCGTGGCGCTGGCGGTCAACAACGTCGTCAAGGAAAAGAACGGCGTCTATATCAATTCCGGCGCCGCGACGTCGGACCTCACCAACGCGCAGTGCTCACCGAACACCGTGCACTGGACCTACGACACCTACATGCTCGCCAATTCGACCGGGCAGGCGCTGGTGAAGGCCGGCGGCGATAGCTGGTTCTTCCTCACCGCCGATTACGCCTTCGGCGCGGCGCTGGAGCGCGACACCTCGGCCGTCATCAATTCATCGGGCGGCAAGATCGTCGGCAGCGTCAAGCATCCGCTCAACACGGCGGACTTCTCGTCCTTCCTGTTGCAGGCGCAATCGTCGAAGGCGAAGGTGATCGGCCTTGCCAATGCCGGCGGCGACACGACCAACTCGATCAAGCAGGCGGCCGAATTCGGCATCACCAAAAGCGGCCAGAAGCTCGCGGCGCTGCTGCTGTTCATCACCGACGTCAAGGCGATCGGTCTTGAGACCGCGCAGGGCCTGAACTTCACCGAGACGTTCTACTGGGACCTCAACGACGAGACGCGCGCGTTCTCCAAGAAGTTCGCGGCGCGGATGAAGAACGGCGCGCCGCCGACCATGGTTCAGGCCGGCGTCTATGCCGGGCTGATCCATTACTTCAAGGTGATGGACGCCGCCGGCTCCAACGCGCATGACGGCATCAAGATCGTCAACGCGATGAAGGGCATGCCGACCGAGGATCCGTTGTTCGGCAAGGGCACGATCCAGCCGAACGGCCGCAAGATCCACGAGGCGCATCTGTTCGAGGTGAAGAAGCCCGCCGAGTCGAAGTCGGCGTGGGATTTCTACAAGCTGGTCGGCACCGTCGCGGGGGACAAGGCCTTCACGCCGCTCGACAAGAGTACCTGCGCCTTGTTGAAGAAGTAACATCGGCCGGCCGGATGTCGCGTGCATCCGGCCGGTTTCGTCTGCCGTTCAATCCGAAAGTTTGATGCCGATGAACTATCAGGCCCTCTTCGCACAGCTTCTGGTCGGGCTGATCAACGGTTCGTTCTACGCGCTGTTGAGCCTTGGCCTCGCCGTGATCTTCGGCATGCTGAACATCATCAATTTCGCCCATGGCGCGCTGTATATGATGGGCGCGTTCGCGGCCTACTTTCTGCTCAACGTCGCCGGCATCGGCTATTGGCCGGCCTTGATCCTCGCCCCGATCGCGGTCGGCATCTTCGGCATGATCCTCGAGCGCACCATGCTGCAATGGCTGTCGGGACTCGATCATCTCTACGGCCTGCTGCTGACCTTCGGCATGGCCCTGATCATTCAGGGCGTGTTCCAGAATTATTTCGGCTCGTCGGGGCTGCCTTACGCGATCCCGGACGAACTCAAGGGCGGCGTCAATCTCGGCTTCATGTTCCTGCCGATCTATCGCGGCTGGGTCGTGATCTTCTCGCTGATCGTCTGCATCGCCACCTGGTTCGTGATCGAGCGCACCCGGCTCGGCGCCAACCTGCGCGCCGCGACGGAAAATCCGACCTTGGTGCGCGCCTTCGGCATCAATGTGCCGCGCATGATCACGCTCACTTACGGCCTCGGCGTCGGCCTCGCCGCCTTGGCCGGCGTGCTGTCGGCACCGATCAATCAGGTGCGGCCGCTAATGGGCGCGGACCTCATCATCGTCGTGTTCGCCGTCGTCGTGATCGGCGGCATGGGCTCGATCATGGGGTCGATCATCACCGGCTTCGCGCTCGGCATCGTCGAGGGCCTGACCAAATACTTCTACCCCGAGGCCTCCAATACCGTCGTCTTCGTGCTGATGGTGCTGGTGCTTCTGGTGAAACCTTCCGGACTGACGGGACGGGCAGCCTGATATGACGACGATCACAGAGAATTCGATTCCGACGCCGCGTCGCGGCATCCGTGATGAGATGGTGGCCTTCGTCATCATGACGGCGCTGCTGCTCGTCGTGCCGCTCACCGGCGTCTATCCATTCTTTGTCATGCAGGCTTTGTGCTTCGCGCTGCTGGCCTGCGCGTTCAACCTGCTGATCGGCTATGGCGGCCTGCTGTCGTTCGGCCACGCGATGTTCCTCGGCAGCGCGGGCTATTTCACCGCGCATGCGTTGAAGGTCTGGGGCTTCGCGCCGGAGCTCGGCATTCTCGTCGGGGTCGCCGGATCGGCTGTTCTGGCCGTCGTCACGGGCCTGATCGCGATCCGCCGTCAGGGCATCTATTTCGCGATGATCACCCTGGCGCTGTCGCAGCTGCTGTTCTTCGTCTATCTGCAAACGCCGTTCACGCATGGCGAGGACGGTATCCAGGGCATTCCGCAGGGCTATCTGTTCGGACTTTTCAATCTCGCCAAGCCAACCACGCTGTATTACGTGATCCTGGCCGGCTTTCTCGCGGGCTTCCTGCTGATCTACCGCACCATCAACTCACCGTTCGGCGAGGTGCTGAAGTCGATCCGCGAGAATGAGCAGCGCGCGATCTCGCTCGGCTACAAGACCGACCAGTACAAGCTGCTGGCCTACATCCTGTCCGGCACGCTGGCGGGCTTCGCCGGATCGTTGAAGGTCTTCGTCGCGCAAAACGCCTCGCTCACCGACGTGCACTGGACGATGTCCGGCGAGATCGTGCTGATCACGCTGGTCGGCGGCCTCGGCACGTTGTTCGGGCCCGTCGTCGGCGCCTTCGTCATCATCGCCATGCAGCAATATCTCGCCGGCTTCGGCCAGTGGGTCACGGTCATTCAGGGCGCGATCTTCGTGATCTGCGTGCTGACCTTCCGTCGCGGCATCGTCGGCGAGATCGCGCATTACTTCAAACGATCGCTTTAACCGGCTCGTGTCCCGGACGCGGAGCCGCGCGGCTGTGCTGCGCCGAGAGCCGGGACCGGAACGGGCTGCCTTCGAAACCTCCCCAGGGTGCGGCAGTGGCCTGCCTGCGCCGGCTTGGGCGGCTTCGCGTCCAGGGCACGTGAACAAACCGGTGGATGCCATCGACAAAGCGGCCATCGGCTTGTCCGCGGGCGGCCATTCTGATTTATGACAGTTTCTTGACGGCACCGCGGATCGCGTGTCGGGCGTCGTCATCCGGAGATATGTCATGCTGATGCGTTGGTTTCGCTCCTTCCTGCCGCGCGAGGAACGCTTCTTCGATCTGTTCGCGCGCCATTCGCAGACGGTGGTGTTG
>JAQGJY010000401.1 GCA_028290325.1 Tardiphaga sp. | reverse complement strand
GTCCGGTCACGGTGCGCTGGTACAAAGCGGTGACGATGCCGAGCGCGAGATGCAGGCCGGTGCCGCTGTCGCCGATCTGCGCGCCGGTGACGAGCGGCAATCCATCGCGGAAGCCGGTCGTCGAGGCGGCGCCGCCGGTACATTGCGCGACATTCTCATAGACCTTGCAGTCCTCGTATGGTCCGGGGCCGAAGCCCTTGATCGAGGCGACGATCATCCTCGGGTTGATCCGCTGGATGGTTTCGAACGGAAAACCCATGCGGTCGAGCACGCCGGGGCCGAAATTTTCCACCAGCACGTCGCAGGTCTTCATCAATTCGATCAAGACCTCCTTGCCCTTGGGGTTCTTGGTGACGAGCGTGTTCGTGCGATTGGTGTGGTTCAGCCTGGTGAAATACAGGCTGTCCACGTTCGGGATGTCCTGCAACTGGCCGCGCGTGATGTCACCGGAGCCGGGACGCTCGACCTTGATGACGTCGGCCCCGAACCACGCCAGCAACTGCGTGCAGGTCGGCCCGGACTGGACGTGGGTGAAATCGAGAATGCGAACGCCTGTAAGCGCCTGGGTCATCGTCTGGCTCCGTGATTAAGCAAATTCTTTTCAAGCAAAGTTTTCAAGCGAGTTGATGTCCGTAGGTCTCGACATAAGCGGCGAGGCCGAGGGTGTGGTCGCGGGCCAGTCGCTCGGCGCGTTCGGTGTCGCGCCTTTCGAGCGCGTCGATGATGGCGAGATGTTCCGGCAGCGAGACCGCGATGCGATCGGCGCGGCCGATCGTGAGCTGCCGATAACCGCGCACATGCAGCAGGATGTCGTTGGTCATCGCCACCAGCACCGGCGACTGGCTCAGTGACAGCAGCGCCTGATGGAAGGCGACATTGGCGCGGGAATAATCCTCGATGTGATCCTGCGGCCGCCGGTCCGCGCTGAAATCCTTGAAAACGTCGCGCAACGCCGAGATGTCGGCCGTCTTCGCGACCGAGGTGATCAGCCGCGCCGCCATGCTCTCAAGCGCGGCCCAGGCGCGGATCATATCGACGATTTCGGTCCTGGATTTCTTGACGACGAGGATGCCCCGGCGCGGCACGATGCGGACGAAGCCATCCTGTTCGAGCATCGCGACGGCTTCGCGAATGGGGGTACGGCTGACGCCGAGGCGCTCGGACAACGCGCGTTCGTCGAGCATGACGGGATCGGGCTTGGCATAGATGTCCATCTTGAGGATGGCATCCTTCAACGCGTCATAGGCTTTGATCTTGAAGCTGGTTTCCGGCGCGATCCGGACCACCGCAATCTCTGACTCAGCCATCGCGACACGCCCCGAACGCCCCCCAACGGGCCGGTCCCTGTGCGATTTCTTGGCATGCCAGATGCCAGAGAGTCAAACCTTAGCGTGATGCGGTCTTCTGACGCCAAATATCGATAAGGGACCGGGCCGCGGCGGCAACCAACAGGCCGCCGCAAAGCGCCAGCGCATCGACGATGAAGTCCTCCAGCCGGGCGTGGCGACCGGGCGCCAGAAATTGCAGCAGCTCGACGACACCGGTGAGGATCACGGCGATGACGGCGGTCAGCCAGGGCCGGCGCGGAAAAGCGATGCCGACGGCGAGCCCGACCAACACGAAGGCCAGCGCGTGCTCGCCGTCCTGCCCCAGATGGGTCATGGGCCGATAGCGCGGCGGGCCCAGCGTGGCGAAAGCCACGGCGGCCACCAGCAGGCCGGCGCCGATCTGAAGGATGATTCTCATGCGACCAGATTAGACCACGACGTCCGCATGCCGAAAGCCATCCTGCCCGAAGATGCGCGTGTAACGCGCGATCTCCGGCGGGCTGCCGGTGGTCTTGGCCGGATTGTCGGACAATTTCACCGCCGCGCGGCCATTGGCGTGGGTGACCTTGCAGACCAGGCTGATCGGATCGAGCGTGTTGAGACCGCGCGGATGACAACCCCGGAAATCGTTGGTCGCCATCGTGCCCCAGCCGAAGCTTTCCCGGATCCGGCCGCGAAACTTCTTGTGCAATTCGATCATCGAATCGACCTCGAGTCCGTCGCTGAACATGCAGCGTTTCCGCAGCGGATCCTGGCCGCGCGCCTTGTACCAGGCGATGACCTCCTCGCCGGCGGCGACCGGCTCCTTGCTGTCGAGCCGCATGCCGGTCCACCGCGACGTCCAGTCCGGCGCATCGCGCAGAAACTGCGTCATGCCGAACGTGTCGGGCAGGATGATCAGCAACTCGCCGTCATAGACCTCCTGCCACTTTGCCAGCACGTCATATTGTGCCGACTTCAGCGCCTCATCACTGTCGGCGAGGCAGGCCGCGACCATCGGCAGCTCATGCGAATTGGTGCCGATCGCCTCGTAGCTGTGCTTGAAGGCAAGGTGGGCATTTGACGTGCCGACGAAGGCGGGACCGAGCTCGCTGGCCATCACGTCGGTCACCCATTCCTGCCACAAGAATGAATGCCTGCGCCGCGTGCCGAATTCAGCCAGCCGCAGTTGCGGCCATTCGTGGAGACGTTTGATCTTGCCCCAGATCTTGGTCTTGGTCTGGGCGTAGAGAATATCCAGTTCGAACTTGTCGAGCGAGGCCATCGCCGCGCGGGTCCGCAACTCGCTGATGATCGCGAGCGCGTAGATCTCCCACATCGTCACCTCCGTCCACGCGCCGGCGAACGTCAGCACATACTGCCCGTCGATGGTTTCGAGCTGATAATCGGGCAGGCGGAAGCTGCGCAGATAGTCGATGTATTCCGGCCGGAAAATGTCGCGGCGGCCGTAGAAACGGTTGCCGGCGAGCCAGATCAGCTCGTTCTCGCGAAACCGCAGCGACCGGCAATGATCAAGCTGCGCGCGCAGCGCTTCCTCGGGAATGATCGCGGCGAGCCGCACTTCCTTGGTACGATTGATCAGCCCGAAGGTCACCGGCACCCGCGGATAAAGCATCCAGATGAACTGGTGCATCAGGAATTTGTAGAAGTCGGTATCGAGCAACGACCTGATGATCGGATCGAGCCGGTAATTATGGTTATGGATGCGTGTGGCGAAATCCATCATACGCCGCCATTCCCCCGAAACGCGGCCACTTGCGCTGTTGCGCCGTCGACGCCGCAAACACATGCCATTCGTGGCGATGGTTTCCGCCAATGGACGTATCGTCCGGTTTCCGTGGTGTCAACGGAGCACACGCCGCGGTGAAGATCGCGACGCGCAAAAATCGGCAACATATGGCGCTGAAATTAGCACGGGATGCGCTTGCGCGGATCACTTTCGAATGCAACGATTTGCCGTAGAGTTTGACGACGGACCGCCGTTGGCCGTGTCTCGCCGTGACCAAATCGGTTTACATTCCTTTCGCTCGGAGATCGAACTTATGACGCTGGCTCGCACGCTCGGGACCATCGCTTTCATCGGAGCCGTCGCGCTGGGCTCCGCCGCAGTCGCGCAAGAGACCATCAAGATCGGCGAGCTGAACAGCTACAAATCGCAAACCGCGTTTCTCGACCCGTACAAGAAGGGTTGGGAAATGGCGATCGATGAGGTCAACGCCAAAGGTGGCGTGCTCGGCAAAAAGCTTGAGGTGATTTCGCGCGATGACGGCTCCAATCCGGGTGACGCCGTGCGCGTCGCCGACGAGCTGGTGACGCGCGAGGGCGTGCAGATTCTGACCGGGACGTTTCTGTCCAACATCGGTCTCGCGCTGACCGAATTCGCCGGCAAGAAGCAGGTGTTCTTCCTCGCCGCCGAGCCGCTGACCGACAAGATCACCTGGCAGAACGGCAATCGCTATACGTTCCGGCTGCGGCCGATGACCTATATGCAGGTCGCGATGCTGATGCCGGACGCCGTCGCCGCGAAGAAGAAGCGGTGGGCGATCGTCTATCCGAATTATGAATACGGCCAGACCGCCGTCGCGACCTTCAAGGAGATGCTGAAGGCCAAGCAGCCCGACGTCGAATTCGTCACCGAACAAGCCGCGCCGCTCGGCAAGATCGATGCCGGCGCGGTCGTGCAGGCGATCGACGACGCCAAGCCGGACGCGATCTTCAACGTGATGTTCGGCGCCGATCTGGCCAAGCTGGTGCGCGAGGGCAATACCCGCGGCGTATTCAAGGATCGCACCGTCGTCAGCCTGTTGTCGGGCGAGCCGGAATATCTCGATCCGCTCAAGGACGAGGCGCCGGTCGGATGGATCGTGACGGGCTATCCGTGGGACAAGATCAAGACGCCGGAATATCAGGCGTTTCTTGCCGCCTATCAGAAGAAGTACAACGACTATCCGCGGCTCGGCTCGATCGTCGGCTATGCGACGATGAAGTCGCTCGCGGCCGGCATCGCCAAAGCGGGCTCGACCGACACCGAAAAGCTGATCGCGGCGTTTCGCGGGCTCGACGTCGAGTCGCCGTTCGGTGCGTTCAAGTATCGCGCGAGCGATCATCAGGCGACGCTCGGCGCTTATGTCGGCCGGATCGCGGTTGAAAACGGCAAGGGCACGATGGTCGATTTCAAATACGTCGATGGCGCCAGCGTGCTGCCGAGTGACGCCGACGTGAAGAAGCTGCGCCCGGCGGCGGAGTGAGCGCGGCCGTCCGTGAAATCCGCATCATGGATCACCCGATTTTAAGGCGCGGCGTTCTCGTTGGCGGCGGCGCGCTCCCTGTCGCGCTCCTGCAGGGGAGGGCCGGGTTGGCGGCGCGATCTTGCGGGCCGCAGGACTCCTCACCCGCCTTCATCGTCCGAGGGCGCGCTTTCCCGCCACGCGATGCAGGTGCATCGCGTGGGGAGGGGGAAGAACGCGCCGTCCTCGTTGCGCGCGCGGCGAAACCCGCATGACCGCCAGCGCGCTGCTGTTTCAAGCCATCAACGGGCTCTCATCGGCGTCGGGTCTGTTTCTGATCGCGGCCGGGCTGTCGCTGATCTTCGGTGTGACCCGCATCGTCAACATCGCCCACGGCTCGCTCTACATGCTGGGCACCTACATCGCTTACAGCTTGGCGACGAAGCTCGGCGGCGCCTTCGGCTTCTGGGGCGGCATCGTCGCCACGGCCGTGCTGGTCGGCGCGCTCGGCGCGCTGATCGAGATGCTGCTGTTGCGCCGAATCTATCGTGCGCCCGAACTGTTTCAACTGCTCGCGACCTTCGGGCTGGTGCTGATCATCAACGATGCGACCTTGTGGATCTGGGGGCCGGAAGATCTGCTCGGACCGCGCGCCCCGGGCCTGACCGGCGCAGTCGAGATTCTCGGGCGCCGGCTTCCGAGCTATGACATCTTCCTCATCATCGTCGGCCCGGTCGTGCTGTTGCTGCTGCATCTGGCGCTCGCCCGCACCCGCTTCGGCCGCCTGATCCGCGCGGCGA
>JAQGJY010000398.1 GCA_028290325.1 Tardiphaga sp. | reverse complement strand
GTGACCCGCGACAGCGGTTCGCTGCGGCTCGCCGGCACCGAGATTGCGCCACGTTCGGCCGAGGATGCCACCAACGCCGGCATTGCCACCGTCTATCAGGAGGTCAATCTCGCGCCGAATTTGTCGGTCGCGCAGAACCTATATCTCGGCCGGCAGCCGACGCGCTTCGGTTTGGTGCGCGAGCGCGAGATGCGCCGCCGCGCGGTCGCTTTGCTGGCCGGATTCGGTCTGACGATCGATGTCGCGGCACCTCTCGAAAGCTATTCGGTCGCGATCCAGCATATCGTCGCGATCGCCCGGGCCGTCGATCTGTCGGCACGCGTCCTCATCCTCGACGAACCGACCGCGAGCCTTGATGCGCACGAGGTCGAAGTGCTGTTCTCGGTGATGCGCCAGCTCGCCGGTCGCGGCGTCGGCATCGTCTTCGTCACCCACTTCCTCGATCAGGTCTATGCGATTTCCGATCGCATCACGGTGCTGCGCAACGGGCGACTGGCCGGCACCGCGCCGACCGCCGAATTGCCCCGGATCGACCTCGTACGGATGATGCTGGGACGCGCGCTGAGCGAGGTCACCGCGACACGGGTCGCCACGCCCCGGGGGGAACACGGCAACACGGTCGCGACATTCCGGGGTTACGGCAAGGCGGGATATCTCGCGCCCTTCGACCTGACGCTGCGCGCCGGGCATGTCGTGGGCCTCGCTGGCCTGCTCGGCTCGGGGCGGACCGAAACCGCCCGCCTCGCGTTCGGTGCCGAACGCGCCGACGCCGGCTCCGTGGTCGTCGACGGCAAGCCTGTCGCGCTGACATCGCCGCGCCAGGCGATGCGGTTCGGTTTCGGTTATTGTCCGGAAGAGCGCAAGACCGAAGGCATCATCGCCGATCTCAGCCTGCGCGAAAACATCGTCCTGGCGCTCCAGACCCGTCGCGGCAGCCTCCATCCGATCTCGCGCGCCGAACAGGACGAGATCACCGATCGCTTCATTCGACTGCTCGATATCCGGCCGCCGGATCCGGAACGCCCGATCGGGCTGTTTTCAGGCGGCAACCAGCAGAAGGCGTTGCTTGCCCGCTGGCTGGCGACCGAACCGAAGCTGCTGATCCTCGACGAACCGACGCGGGGCATCGATGTCGGCGCCCATGCCGAGATCATCCAGCTGATCCGTCGCCTGTGCACCGAGGGAATGGCGCTGCTCGTGGTGTCGTCGGAATTGGAGGAGATCGTCATCTATGCCGACGAGGTGATCGTGCTGCGCGACCGCGCCCATGTCGCCCGGCTGCAAGGCGAAGCCATCGACGTGCCGTCCATCCTCGCGGCGATCGCCGAAGATGCGAGATCTCCGGCATGAGGAGATCAATGCCGATGAAACTTCCTCGCACCGGTGCGTCGCAAGCGATCGCGCTCGGGATGATTTTTCTCATCAACTGGATGGTGTCGCCACAGTTCTTCGATCTTCGCCTACAGGACGGGCGGCTGTTCGGCAGCTTCATCGACGTGCTGAATCGCGGCGCGCCGGTGGCGCTTCTCTCGCTCGGTATGGTGCTTGTCATCGCAACGCGCGGCATCGACCTGTCGGTTGGCGCGGTGATGGCGATTTGCGGCGCTATCGCGGCCAGTCTTGCGGACAGCTATCCGCTTCCCGTCGTGCTCGCCGCCTCGCTCGGCGCGGGTGTCCTCTGCGGGTTGTGGAATGGATTTCTGGTCGCCATCCTCGGAATTCAGCCCATCGTCGCGACGTTGATCCTGATGGTCGCCGGTCGGGGCGTGGCCCAACTCATTACCGAGGGGCGCATTGTCACCTTCTCGTCACCCGACCTCGCCTGGTTTGGGGGCGGCTCGGTGCTCGGCTTACCGAGTCCCATCGCGCTCGTCCTTGCGACGCTGGCGCTGACGGTTCTGGTCGTCCGTCGCACCGCCCTCGGCCTGCTGATCGAGGCGACCGGCGGCAATCCACGCGCCAGCGCTCTGGCCGGCGTCAACACGCGGCTCGTCATCCTCACCGTCTATGCTTGGAGCGGCCTGTGCGGCGCGTTGGCCGGGATCGTCGCCGCCGCCGATATTCACGGCGCCGACGCCAACAATGCCGGGTTATGGCTCGAACTGGATGCCATCCTCGCCGTCGTGATCGGCGGCACCTCGCTGTTCGGCGGACGTTTCAGCCTGGTGCTGGCGGTCGTCGGCGCCTTGATCATCCAGGCCATGAACACCGGCATTCTGCTCTCGGGGTTTCCTCCCGAATTGAATCTCGTCGTCAAGGCCGTCGTGGTGATGGCCGTGCTGCTCGCGCAGTCGAAACGGCTGGCGGGACTGAACCGCCTGTTTCGTCGGAGTCATCCATGAACCCTTCAGTCCATCGCGTGATGCCGGTGTTCGCCACCGCCGCCGTATTTCTCATCGGTTTCCTTGTCTGCTCGCTTGCCTATCCGAACTTCGCTTCGATGCGCGTGGTGATGAATCTGCTCACCGACAACGCCTTCCTCGGCATCGTCGCGGTCGGCATGACCTTCGTCATCATTTCCGGCGGCATCGACCTTTCGGTCGGCTCCGTCATCGGATTCACCACCGTGTTCGTCGCCCTCGCCATCGAGCGCTGGGGCCTGTCTCCACCGGCCGCCTTCGTCACCGTTCTCATCCTCTCGGCTCTGTTCGGCGCGACGATGGGCGCGACAATCGAGTATTTCGATCTGCCGCCATTCATTGTCACGCTCGCGGGAATGTTTCTGGCGCGCGGCGCGAGCTTCCTGCTCTCGACCGAGTCGGTCCCGATCAGCGCTGAGTTCTACAGTCACCTCGCTGACATCGCGATCGCGCTGCCGGGAGGCGCGCGTTTCACTGTGCCGGCGATGATCATGGTCGCGGTCGTCATCATCGGAGCGGTGCTTCTGCATTTCACCCGCTTCGGCGCCAACGTCTATGCGCTTGGCGGAAGTCGCGCGGCCACCGCGCTGATGGGAGTCAACGTGACGCGCACGACCGTGCTGATCTACACGCTGTCCGGACTGCTGGCCGGCCTGTCCGGGATCGTGTTCTCGCTCTACACGTCGAGCGGCTATTCGCTCTCGGCGGTCGGCGTCGAACTCGATGCCATCGCCGCGGTCGTGATCGGCGGCACGTTGCTGTCCGGAGGTTACGGCTTCGTCTTCGGCACCTTCCTCGGCGTGCTGATCCAGGGTCTGATCCAGACCTACATCAGCTTCGACGGGTCACTCTCGAGCTGGTGGGCCAAGATCGCGACCGGGTTGCTGCTGTTCGGTTTCATCGCCTTCCAGCAGATCATGCTCAAGCTGGCGCGTCGTCCGCGCCACCGCGCGGCGGGAGCCATCCACGCATGAATTCCAATATCATCGCCATTCCCGCGCGCCGATCGCATTCCAGCCACGCCGAGGTGACGCGCATCATCGGCATCGACATCATCGCCGGCCGCTACGCGGTCGGCGCGAAGCTGCCCGGCGACGCCGGGTTGATCCTGATATTCGGCGTCTCGCGGCCGGTGTTGCGCGAAAGCGTGAAAACCCTCGTCGCTAAGGGGTTGCTGACGACCAAGGCCCGGGTCGGAACGGTGGTGCGCGAACGCGCTCATTGGAACATGTTCGATCCGGATGTGCTGGCTTGGCATCTTGACGCGGGCATCGACAAACTGTTCCTGCGTGATCTCGCCGAGATCAGACTTGCCGTCGAGCCGCGAACGGCCGCTCTCGCCGCCGCGCGGCGAACCGATGCCGATCTCGACGCGATGCGGGCGGCCATCGCACGGATGAAAAGCGAACCCCATGGCGGCACGGCGGACTTCGCGGAGGCCGATCTGCAACTGCACATCGCGGTGGCAAATGCGTCCAACAACCCGTTCATGCGATCGATCGGCGCGGTCGTGGAGGCGGCCCTGCGCGCGTCGTTCAAATTGAGCGCCCCGGCCAGCAAGCGCGAATACGATATCGTCGTCGATGCCCATGAGCGCATCGTCGATGCCATCGCGGAGCAGGATGGCGAGGCCGCCGCCGCCGCGATGACGAACGTCATCTTCAATGGCTTGCGCCGTCATGGCGCGGCGGGCGGGATGAACGGTTCGCTATGACCGCCGATACGACGAAAACACCACGACGCCAGCCATGGCTCGGCCGGCCGGCGCTCGGCATCCGCACCACCTGGCCCGACCTAGCGCCGTGCGACGGGCATTTCCGCGGCCTCGCCGGCCATGCGCCAGGGCGTGCTCGACGCATCGGGCTATCCGCTGCGGTTTCCAGTCTCGTCGCCGGGCGAGGGGACGATGCGCCCCGCCGCGATGCCGCACAATCCGCTCGCTTTGAACCGGGACAAATAGCCATGAGCATCGCCATCGCGACGCGCCACAGCGGACAATGCCCATGACGCCGATTCGCATAGCCATCGTCGGCCTCGGCAAGATTGCCCGCGATCAGCACATCCCCGCCATCGCCGGCACCGCCGGCCTCGTGCTCGCCGCCGTCGCCAGCCGCAACGCCACGCTCGACGGCGTCGCGCATTTCGCCACGCTGGACGAGCTGCTGGCCGGCGCGCCCGATATCGATGCGGTGGCGCTGTGTACGCCGCCGCAGGTCCGCCGTCATCAGGCGGCGGCGGCGCTGCGGGCCGGAAAGCATGTGCTTCTGGAAAAGCCTCCCGGCGCGACGCTCAGTGAGATCGGCCCGCTCGAGACCGCCGCGGACGCCGCGGGAAAAACCTTGTTCGCTACATGGCATTCGCGTTTCGCGCCGGCCATCGAATCGGCGCGCGCGTTTCTTGCCGGGCGCAACATCCGCGCCGTCAAGATCGAATGGAAAGAAGATGTGCGGCACTGGCATCCCGGCCAGGACTGGATCTTCGAGGCGGGCGGGCTCGGCGTCTTCGATCCTGGCATCAACGCGCTGTCGATCCTGACCCGCATCCTGCCACGCCGGTTCTTTCTGGTCAGAGCCACGCTTGCCTTTCCCGCCAATCGCGATTCGCCGATCGCGGCGGAGCTTGATTTCTCCGACGAGACGGGGCTGCCGATCCGCGCGGAGTTCGATTTTCTGCAGACCGGACCGCAGATCTGGGACATTCATATCGAGACCGACGCCGGGACTTTGTCCCTCGCAGGCGGCGGCGCCCGGCTCGCTTTGGACCGACACGTGATGGTGGACGAGACGGAAGGCGAATACGCCGGCCTCTATCGACACTTCGTCGACCTCGTCCGCCGCGGCGCCTCCGATGTCGACCTGGCGCCGCTGGCCCATGTGGCGGATGCTTTCATGTTGGGACGCCGCACCATCGTCGCCCCGTTTACGTGGTAGGGTGTGATGTCGGTAGCCGCGGTGTCACGCGAGCGTTTCGGCCAGCTGGCGGATGGTCGCCCGGTCGAGCGGCTGCGGCTTCGCAACGCCCTTGGCTGTGAGGTCTGCGTCATCAGCTATGGCGCCGCCGTGCAGGCCCTCCACGTACCCGATCGCGCCGGCGTATTCGCCGATATCGTGCTCGGTCACGACGACATGACCGCTTATGCCGCCGAGCGTCGTTTCTTCGGTGCGTCGATCGGACGTTATGCCAACCGGATCGCCGGCGCTTCGTTCAGGCTCGGCGACACCAGCTACGACCTCGCCGTCAATGACGGGCCAAACGCGCTGCACGGTGGCCGTGACGGTTTCGATCGCAAATTGTGGACTGTCGCGGCGCTCGACCACGCCCCTGAGCCGTCGGTGATGCTCTGCCTCGTTAGCCCGCACGGCGACGAAGGTTACCCGGGGACGCTGCACGCTTGCGTCACATATACCTGGACCCGGCTATGCGAACTCCACATCAAATTCGAGGCGACCACGGATCGGCCGACGATCGTCAACCTCGCGCATCATGGTTTCTTCAATCTCGCCGGTGTCGAGACCGGCGGCGACGTCCTTGATCATCGTCTCACGTTGTACGCCGATCGTTTCCTGCCGGTCGATCCGCATGCCATCCCGTTGGGTGCGCCGGCCTCCGTCGCGGACAGCCCTTTCGATTTCCGCGCCGCCCGCGCGATCGGCGCGCGGATCCGGCAGAGCCATCCGCAACTCGCGGTCGGCCGGGGCTACGACCATAATTTTTGCCTGAATGGCGAAAGTGGCCGCTCGCCGCGTGCCGCCGCGCGGATCGAGCATCCGGCGTCCGGACGGGCGATGGAGATTCTGACGGATCAGCCTGGTCTCCAGTTCTATTCCGGCAACTTTCTTGATGGCTCGGCCCGCGGTAAATTCGGTCGTCTGTATCGGCAGTCGGATGGTGTCTGCCTCGAGCCGCAAGGCTGGCCCGATGCGCCGAACCGCCCGGATTATCCGAGCGCCCGGCTCGATCCAGGCCAGACCTATGTCAATCATTCGATCTATCGATTCACCACGTTCTGACGGGATAGGCCCTGATGACCAGCGATCCCCCATCCGCCACGCCGACGCGTCCTGAGACCGATCCGAGCCACCCCGCAAGTGTTTCGGTGCTTTGCGCCGAGCGCTGTCATCTCGGCGAAGGCCCGACCTACGATGCCGGCACCGACACGGCCTGGTGGTTTGATATCGTCGAAAGGCGGCTGTTTGAAATGGACATGTCGCGCGGCGGCTTCAGAGTCCACGCCTTGCCGTTCATGGCCAGCGCTCTCGCTTATGTCGATGGCGATCGCCAAATCCTCGCCACCGACGTCGGCCTGGTGTTGCGCGAGATCGCCACCGGCAATCTCGACTTGATCGTCCCGGTCGAGGCCGACAACGCGGACACCCGCTCGAACGACGCCCGGGCCCATCCGAGCGGCTGTTTCTGGATCAGCACGATGGGACGCAACGCGGAGCCCGATGCTGGCGCGATCTATGCGGTTCGCGACGGCGTGGCGCGGCCGATTTTTTCGCGATTGACGATTCCCAATGCCATCTGTTTTTCGCCGGATGGCACCGTCGGCTATTTCGCCGACACCTGCCGCAACGAACTCTGCCGGGTCCGGCTCGATCCCGCCACCGGACTGCCGATCGAAGCGCCCACCATTCTGCATCGTCATACCGAAGCCGGCGGGCTGGATGGCGCGGTGACCGACGCGGAGGGACTGATCTGGTGCGCCATCTGGGGTGGCGCGCGCCTGAACGCCTACTCTCCGGAAGGACAATTGGTGCGCGCGGTGGCGTTACCTGCGTTGCAGCCGAGTTGTCCGGCTTTCGTCGGCCGCCAGTTCGACCGCATGCTCGTGACATCGGCCTATCAGGGAATGGACCC
>JAQGJY010000392.1 GCA_028290325.1 Tardiphaga sp. | reverse complement strand
GATACGGCGCGCTGAGTTTCTTCGAGACGATGCCTTCAAGCGACAGTTTGCAAGCCGATCGCAATATCGCGTCGCCGCCGCTGGTGAAATGCTCGACGTAGCGGATCAGGCTATTGGTATTCTTACCGTTGGCGGCGGTGAGGATCTCTTGCAGCCGGGCCTTGCGGTCGGACAGTGGCCGCTTGCGCAGATCTTCGCCATCGGCGAACAGCAGATCGAAGGCAAAGAAAATCAGACGGCCGGTGTCATTGTCGGACAAAGCCGCCTGCAAGGCCGCGAAATCCGGTGAGCCATGGCTGTCGAGCGCGACAACCTCGCCGTCGATGATGCCGTCCGGCAGCTTGAGTCGGCGCGTGGCGTCAGCCACGCCTTGAAATTTGTCGGTCCAGTCGAGGCCCTTGCGCGTCTTCAGCGTGACTTGCCCGCCGTCGATCCGCAGCTGCACGCGGTAGCCGTCGAATTTGATTTCATGCGCCCAGCCGGCCGCTGACGGTGGCCGGTCCACCGACGAGCACAATTGCGGCGGCACGAAATCCGGCAGATTGACTTTCTTCGCGGCGGCTTTTTTCGTCGCCGCTTTCTTCGGGGCGGCCTGCTTCGCAGTGCTTTTGTCAGCCGGCGTCTTGTTGCGCTTGTCGGCGGCCAGACCTTCTGTGGAATCCCACACCGCGTCGGCCTCGATGCGGCGATTCTTGGCCAGCATGAACGGCGTCGGGGCCTTGCCCCTGCCCGCCGCGATATCTTTCATCGCGCGTCCCGACGCGATCGAGGCATCGTCGTCGAGAACGGTATTGGCCTTGCCCTCGCGGACATGCTCGTCGCGATGCTTGATCAGCAGCCAATTGGTGCGCTTGCCGCCGTTGCGGTCGTGCCTCATGCGCACCAGGACGAAGCCGCCGTGCAGCCGCTCACCGTGCAAGGTGAATTTCAGATCGCCTTTCTTGAAGCCGCGCTCCGGATCATCGGACTCCCAGGTGCCGCGATCCCACAATTGCACGGTGCCGCCGCCATACTGGCCTTTCGGAATGGTGCCTTCGAAATCGCCGTAATCCAGCGGGTGATCCTCGACCTCGACAGCGAGACGCTTGTCCGCCGGATCGAGCGACGGCCCGCGCGTCACCGCCCACGATTTGAACACGCCATCGAATTCAAGCCGAAGGTCATAATGCAGCCGGCTCGCGTCGTGCTTCTGGATCACGAAGCGGCGCTGCTTCGAGGCCGCGACCTTGGCCTCGCCGCTGGGCTCCCGCGTTTGTTCGAAGTCGCGCTTTTTACGATAGAGGGCAAGGTTCTTGTCGGCCACGGCGTGTCCTCGCTACAGGCGCGGCGGCACGCCGGCCCGGAACCAAAACATCGGCCTTCGGTTGAAGTTCCAGTTCCAGCGCCGATCCGCGCATCACCAGCTTGGAGACATTGCATGGCCCCGCCCCGCGCCTACTGGAAAGGCAGCCTGAAGCTGTCGCTCGTCACTTGCCCGGTGGTGCTCTATCCGGCTTCAACCAGCGTCGATAAAACCAAATTCCACATGATCAATCGCGACACCGGCAACCGGCTGAAGCAGCAGATGGTCGATGCCGAGACCGGTGACGTGGTCAAGAAGGACCAGAAGGCGCGTGGCTACGAGGTCAGCAAAGGCAGCTTCATCGAAATCGAGAAGGAGGAGCTGGAATCGGTGCAGATCGAGAGCACCCACACCATCGATATCGACAGCTTCGTGCCGCGCGACGAGATCGACAAGCGTTTTCTGAACAACCCTTATTACATCGCGCCGGACGGCAAAGCCGGTGTCGATGCCTTCGCCGTGATCCGCGACGCGATGAAGGACAAGGATCGCGTGGCGCTGGCGCGCATCGTGCTGACCAACCGCGAGCATGTCATCGCGATCGAGCCGCTCGGCAAGGGCCTGCTCGGCATCACGCTGCGCTACCCGTACGAGATGCGCGATGAAGACGATTATTTTGACGGCATCAAAACCCCCAAAATCTCGAAGGATATGATCGAACTCGCGTCGCACATCCTCGACAGCAAGGCCGCGCATTTCGATGCGTCGCAGTTCAAGGACGATTACGAGACGGCGTTGAAGTCGCTGGTCAAGCGCAAGGCGGCCGGCAAGCCGATCAAGGCGCCGAAGGTGGAAGAAAAACCCGACAACGTCGTCAGCCTGATGGACGCGTTGCAGGCGAGCTTAAAGGGCGGCGGCAAAGCGGGCGCGAAAACAAAGGCTCCAGCCGCGCGGCGCGCCACCAGCGCGCGGTCGGCGAAGAAGGCACGCCACGCCCCGGCGCGACATCGCAAGGCTGGGTGAGTTCGCCCTGCGAGCGGTCATAGCGCGCTTGCGGTCGATTACCGCGGCGAAGCAATCCAGCTCTTCTTTTGTGAAAAAACACTGGGTCGCTTCGCGCGCCGTCACGTCGGCGACCATGCCGACATGACGACGGCTCGCAATGACGGTGACATCCCTAGCGGCTGGCTTTCCTGGTTTTCTTAGATTTTTTCTTGGCGGATTTCGTCGCGGTTTTCTTGGTCGTCTTCTTCGCGGTCTTCTTCACGCTTGTCTTCGCGGACTTTCTGGCGGTCTTTTTCTTTGCCGTTTTCTTCGCCGGGGCTTTTGGTGCCTTCTTGCCCTCGGCGCGCGCCTCGGACAGACCGATCGCGATCGCCTGCTTGCGGCTCTTGACCGTGGCGCCGCTGCGGCCGCTTTTCAGCTTGCCGGCTTTCGCCTTCTTGACCGCGCTGCCGACTTTTTTCGACGCGGCCTTGGAATATTTGCGTGCCATATTTTGTTACTCCCTGTTCACAGCAACACAAAACGAGCGGCGGACGGTTTGTTCCGAAATTTCTGAAACGTCGCTACGAGGAGCAGGTCGGCGGCGCTTGCCAACGGCCCGCCACGCAAGACCATCGTGCCCTCAAACACAAAGCCCGCAAGCATTGCTGCTTGCGGGCTTGATGTCGTCGGATCGCGGCATGCTTACTGAAAAATCCGCACCGCGCTTTGCAGCGTGAGCCAGACGCCCCAAGCCAGCGGAATGCCGACGAAGGCCCAGAACGCGGCGGCGGAAGCGTCGAGGCCGCCCTTGCTGATGCCATAGGAGCCGCCGCCGGTATTGGCCGCGGCACCCTTGGCCTGCAGCGCCGCGACCTCTTCCGGCTTCATGAACCAATGCGACGCCAGCGGTCTCACGAAGTAATTGCAGATCAGCCCGACCACGAGCATGCCGGCGAGAATGTACATCGTGAAGTCATAGACCTGCGCGCGTGGCACACCCGCATTGATCTGGAATTCGCGGATGTAGTTCACGACGACCGGACCGATGATGCCGGCGGTCGCCCAAGCGGTCAGCAGACGGCCATGGATCGCGCCGACGAACTGCGTGCCAAAGATGTCGGCGAGATAGGCCGGCACCGTCGAGAAGCCGCCGCCATACATTGAGAGGATGACGCCGAACGCGAGCACGAACAGGATCTTGTTGCCCATCGCGGCCAGCGTCGGCACCATCGCGTAGAGCACGATGCCGAGGATGAAGAACGTGAAGTAGGTGTTCTTCCGCCCCATTTTATCCGACAGCGAGGCCCAGAAAAAGCGGCCGCCGATGTTGAACAGCGACAGCAGGCCGGCGAAGCCGGCGGCGATGCCGGCGATCGCGGTCTTCTGCGCCGGCGACAACTGGCTGAAGGAGACATCCGGCAGACCGATCAGCTTGCCCGCGAAGATTTCCTGCAACATCGGCGACGCCATGCCGATGACGCCGATGCCGGCGGACACGTTGAGGCAGAGCACGCCCCAGATCAGCCAGAACTGCTTGGTCTTGTGCGCGTTGTCGAGATGCACGTGGCCGGTGGTGATCATCGCGTTGGCGGTGGCCGGCGGCGTCCAGCCCTCGGGGCGCCAGTTCGGTGGAGTGATGCGATAAGAGAACGCGCCGATCATCATGAACACGAAATAGATCACGCCCATGGCGAGGAACGTCTGCCAGACCCCGACATCGGTCGGCGTCCTGAAATAGTTCATCAGCAGGTTGGCGAGCGGCGAACCGATCATCGCGCCGCCACCGAAGCCCATGATGGCCATGCCGGTCGCCATGCCGCGACGATCCGGAAACCATTTCACCAGCGTCGAGACCGGCGAGATGTAGCCGAGGCCGAGGCCGATGCCGCCGATCACGCCGGAGCCGATCCACAGCAGCCAGAGCTGATGCGTGTAGACGCCGATCGCGCCGAGCACGAGGCCGCCGCACCAGCAGATCGCCGACACGACGCCGGCCTTGCGCGGACCGGAGCGTTCGAGCCAACCGCCCCAGATCGCGGCGGACACGCCGAGCAGCACGAAGAAGAGCGTGTACATCCAGCCGAGGCTGGCGACTTTCCAGTTACAGGTGGTGGTGAACAGTTCGGCCGCGAGCGACATGCCGTCGCAAACTTCCTTCGCGGCCGGATTGGTGATGGCTTGCGAGAGCGGCAGCCAGAACACGCTGAATCCGTAAGCCATGCCGATGCACAGATGGATGCACAACGCGGCCGGCGGCACGAGCCAGCGGTTGAAGCCTGCGGTCGCAATGATGCGTTCGCGGTCGAGCAGTCCCGGTTGCTCAGCGGTCGCGGTGCGCGCGCCTTCGAGTGTCGCCATGGTGTCCTCCCGTGCAGCGCTCTTGATGAGCGTCTGCGTCCCCAGATCAATTCCAGTGCCGACGCGAGCGAAAACAGGTGATCACGCTCTTCGGCAAACACGCGCAATTGGCCAGAAGCATACGCGAATGTCGATAGACAAATTGTCGTAAGCGACCGTTTTTGATGGGGAATTCGT
>JAQGJY010000385.1 GCA_028290325.1 Tardiphaga sp. | reverse complement strand
CGCCTGCTGACATTGATGTCGCCGTCGCATCCGGACGAGACGTGGACGCGCTATGCGCGCGGCCCGCATCTGCATCTGGCGTTCAACGACATCACCGAAGCCCGCGATGGCTTGATCGCGCCGGATCGCGCGATGGTGTCGTCGCTCATCGCCTTCGGACGCCAGGCAGCGGATGATCCGCCGTTGCTGATCCATTGCTGGGCCGGCATCAGCCGGTCGAGCGCGGCGGCCTATATCATCGCCTGCGATGCGCATCCCGGACGCGAACACGCCATTGCCGACGCGTTGCGCCGCCGCGCGCCATTCGCCACGCCCAATGCGCTGATGGTGGCGATCGCCGACGATGTGCTCGCCCGCGATGGCCGCATGATCGCGGCGATCGCGCGGATCGGCCGCGGCGCGGAGGCGTTTGCCGGCACGCCCTATGTGATGCCGGTCACCTGACGGATGCCTGTCCTTGACGGGTCGCGCTTGCGCGGCACGCGGCGCCGGGACCGCATCCGAGGCTGCCCGTTGTTACCGCCGTGGATCGGCGGCCAGCCCGCGCCCCAGGTCGCCCGGTCCGGAGCACGGCATTCACCCCACCACCGCCAGCACGCCGAGCAGAAATCCGACCTCGCCGCATTGCTCGATGGCCCCGAGCACGTCGCCGGTATAGCCGCCGAGCAGCCGCTTCGACCACGCCGCCAACGCCGACCCCAACACCAGCGCGCCGGCATATCCCACGATGAATGACAGCCCGGCCAACCACATCAGCGGCAACGCGGCGACGACGACGACCGCGCCGACCACCAGCAACTCGCTCACGCGCGGTTTGCTTTCCGCATAGGCGACCCGCATCGCCGTGACGTCGCCGGCATAATTCATTCGCGTCATCACCACAGCCGGCGCGGCGCGCGCCGCCGCATGGCCGGCGATCAAGGCCACCGCCGCGATCTCGATCGGCAGCGCCGCCAGCGCCGCGACGCGGAGCGCGACGCCGAGCCCGAGCGCCAACGCGCCATAGGTGCCGATGCGGCTGTCCTTCATGATCTCCAATCGTTTCGCCACGGTCCAGCCGCCACCAAACGAATCGAATGTGTCGGCGAGGCCGTCCTCGTGCAGCGCGCCCGTCAGCGCGATACTGGCGGCGACCGCGCTCAACGCCGCCAGCGTGTGGCCCCACATCAGATCGGCGAGCAGCAGAACCATCGCCGACACGGTACCGATGAGGATGCCGATGACGGGGAAGCAGGGCAGCGACCGCGTCAGCCAGTCCGGCGCCATGCCGTCGGACGAGGCCGGCGCGGGCAGGACGGTGAGGAACCGAAACGCATTCCAGAAATGGCTGTGTCGCCGCATTCAGATCCGCCCCGCCAGCACGTCATCGAGCGAGGCGATGTCGCTCAGCAATCGCGCTGCGGCGCGCAGCAATGGCACGGCCAGCAACGCGCCGGTGCCTTCGCCGAGCCGTAGGCCGAGATCGAGCAGGGGATTGGCGTCCAGCGCCTGCAACACGATATCGTGGCCGCGTTCGGCCGAGCGATGGGCGAAGATGCAATAATCGCGCGCCGCCGGGCACAGACGGATCGCGACCAAAGCCGCCGCGCTGGAAATGAAGCCGTCGATCAACACCGGCCGCTTGCGCGCCGCGGCGCCAAGCACCGCGCCGACCATGCCGGCGATTTCGAGCCCGCCGAATTCGCGCAGCACATCGAGCGGCGACGTCGCATCGCTGCGCGCGGCGGCCCTCGCGATCGCGGCGCGCTTGCGCGCCATGCCGGCATCGTCCTGTCCCGCGCCGACGCCGATGCAATCCCGCAAAGCCGCCGGTGCCAGCCGATGCGCCAGCAGCGCCGACGACGCGGTATTGCCGATGCCCATTTCGCCGAGCGCGATCAGGTCCGCACCGGCCGCGATCCGCGCTTGCGCCAACGCCACGCCCGCGTCGAGCGCGGCGGTCATGTCGGCGCGGCTCATCGCCGGCTCGCGCGCGGCATTGGCCGTGCCGCGCCGCACCTTCGCGGCAATCAGTCGCGGGTGCGCGGGCAGATCGGCGGCGACGCCGATATCGATCACCGCGATGTCGCAATCAACCGCTGCCGCGAAGGCATTGGCGCTGGCGCGGCCGGCGAGATAGGTCCTCACCATCGCCATCGTGACGGCGGCGGGATAGCGCGACACGCCTTCATCGACCAGACCATGATCGCCGGCGAAGACCATCAGCACCACCTTGCCGATGGCGGGCTGCGCCGGATGCGCGATCAAGCCGAGCTGCAGCGCCAGCGTCTCGATCCGCCCGAGCGAGCCTAGCGGCTTGGCCTTGCCATCGATGGTGGCGCGAAGGTCGACCTCACGCGTGCGATCGAGCGGGGCGACCATGGGCCCTATCCAGTCCGGCATCGTGATGTCCCTGTGAGGAAGCGCGCGTGTGTGGCGTGCCTGGCGCGCGGCGTCAATGCCGATGCGGTTGACCGCGCCTGTGGCGGCGTCTAGCGTCGCCGGTGATGGTCCTTCCGCGTGGAAGGTGAAAAGGGAAGCCGGTGCGAGTTCGCGAGGACCCCATGCCGGCGCTGCCCCCGCAACTGTAAGCGACGAGCCTACGCCGAAACCACTGGGTGCGAATCCGGGAAGGCGGCGACAGGCGGCGACTCGCGAGCCAGGAGACCTGCCATCATGGTTGTGCTTTGGCGGCGTCGGGGCGGGGTGCACCGGACGGGAGCGAGTTCGTGGGCGTCAGCCCGCGCGCGACCGGCAAAGCTCGCGGCTCTCCCTCGGAGGGCAGGCTCCTCGGGGCCATGACACGGGCTTGAGATGGACCACATCGTCCTCGATGCAACTGAACCGCTGGCCTGTGCGCCGGACCAGCAGCCGGCTGTCGTCGTCAGCGTCTGCACCACCTGCAAGGCCGCCGATGGCGGCCCCGGCCACGGCGCGACGATGCTGGCCGCGATCGCGAACCAACTCGCCGCGCAACCGGACGTGCTGCTGCGGCCGGTGCAATGCCTTGGCGTCTGCAAGCGGCCGACCACCGTCGCGGTGACCAGCGCCGATGGCTACACATTCATTTTCGGTGATCTCGTTCACGACACCGGACCCGCCGCCGTCGCGGCGTTCGCGCAAGCCTATCGGTCGGCCGATTATGGTCTGGTGCCGTGGCGCGAGCGCGCCAAGGTGCTGCGGACCGGCATGGTGGCGCGGATTCCGCCGGCGCGCTGGTCGCCCGACGACGGCCGCGCGCCGAAATGACGTCGCTTCCGACCACATTGGTGTTGGGCGGCGCGCGCTCCGGCAAATCGATCTTCGCCGAGCGGCTCATCACCGACAGCGGACTCGAACGTATCTATCTCGCCACCGCGACCGCCGGCGACGACGAGATGGCGGCGCGCATCGCGCGGCATCGCCAGCAGCGCGGCGCCGGCTGGGCCACGATCGAGGAGCCCCTGGCCTTGGTGGAGGCGCTGGCGCGCGAGGCGTCGTCGGGCCGCGCGATCCTGGTCGATTGCCTGACGCTGTGGCTGTCGAACCTGATGCTGGCCGAGCGTGACGTGGCCGCCGAGTCGCACCGTCTCGCCTTAGCGTTATCGGAAATAGAGACGCCGGTCATGCTCGTGTCCAACGAGGTCGGTCTCGGCCTTGTCCCGGAGACGCCGCTCGGCCGCGCGTTTCGCGACGCGCAGGGCCGCCTCAATCAGATCGTCGCGGCGGCCGTGCCGCAGGTCGTCTTCATCGCAGCCGGGCTTCCGCTGTGGCTAAAACGCCCGGCTCAGGCGATGTGAGATTCCCGCGCGTTCAAATCCGCACGACATCATCGCCGATCTTGTCTCCGCAGCTCACCC
>JAQGJY010000384.1 GCA_028290325.1 Tardiphaga sp. | reverse complement strand
GGCATGTCATCGCCATGTTCGCTGACATAGAGCTTGTGGCGCTCCATCGTCGTCCAATAGCGCGCCGTCTCGCTTTCGACCTGGGCCGCGAATCTTGGAATGCGGCGGATCGCATCGAGGGCGAGCTGATAGCGATCCAGATTGTTCAGCACGACCATATCGAACGGCGTGGTCGTCGTGCCCTCGTCACGGAAACCACGGACATGGAAGTTGCCGTGGTTGCGCCGCTGGTAGGTCAGCTTGTGGATCATCGTCGGGTAGCCGTGAAAAGCGAAGATCACCGGCCTGTCGATCGTGAACAATTCGTCGAAGGTGTGATCCTGCAAGCCATGCGGATGCTCGGATTGCGGTTGCAGCACCATCAGATCGACGACATTGACGACGCGGATGCGGATGTCCGGGCAATAAACACGCAGCAGCGAGACCGCCGCCATCGTCTCCAGCGTCGGCACATCGCCGGCGCAGGCCATCACCACATCGGGATCGCCGGCGTCGTTGCTCGCCCAATGCCAGATGCTCGCGCCCATCGCGCAATGGCGCGCCGCCTGATCGATGTCGAGCCACTGCCATTCCGGCTGTTTCCCGGCGATGATGAGATTGACGTAGTTGCGGCTGCGCAGACAGTGATCGGCGACGGAAAGCAAACAATTGGCGTCAGGCGGCAGATAGATCCGCACCACGTCGGCCTTCTTGTTGGCGACATGATCGATGAAGCCGGGATCCTGATGCGACGAGCCGTTATGGTCCTGGCGCCAGACATGCGACGTCAACAGATAGTTCAGCGATGCGATCGGCTTCCGCCACGGGATGGTCTTGCTGACCTTCAGCCATTTCGCATGCTGATTGAACATCGAATCGATGATGTGAATGAACGCCTCGTAACAGGAAAACAGGCCATGACGCCCGGTGAGCAGATAGCCTTCGAGCCAGCCCTCGCACATGTGCTCGCTGAGAATTTCCATGACACGGCCGTCAACGCTGAGATCGACATCGACGTTCTCGATCGCGGCCATCCAGACTTTGTCCGCGACCTCATAGACGGCTTCGAGCCGGTTCGAGGCCGTCTCGTCCGGGCCGAACATACGAAAGTTCCGCTGCTTGAGATTCAGCTTCATCACGTCGCGCAAAAAACCGCCAAGCACGCGCGTCGCTTCGGCGGTGACGCCACCCGGTGAAGGCACCGCGACCGCATAGCCTCGATAATTGGGCATCGCCAGCGGCTGCAGCAGTTCGCCGCCATTGGCGTGCGGGTTGGATCCCATGCGGCGATGGCCGGTCGGCGCGAGGGCCGCGAGCTCGTCCCGGAATTTGCCGTCGCCGTCGAACAACTCGTGCGGGCGATAGCTGCGCATCCAGTCTTCGAGCTGCGTCAGGTGAACCGGATTCTTGAAGTCCGCGATCGGCACCTGATGCGCGCGCCAGGTGCCCTCGACAGCTTTGCCGTCGACGAATTTCGGTCCGGTCCAGCCTTTCGGCGTCCGGAACACGATCATCGGCCAGCGCGGCCGTTGGGTTGAGCCGGCGCGCGCGGCATGCTGGATGTCTCTGATTGTCGCCAGAACCGTGTCGAGCGTGCCGGCGAGGCTCTGATGCACCAATGCGGGATCGTCGCCTTCGACGAAATGCGGATCATAGCCATAGCCGCGCAACAACTCGGTCAATTCCTCACGGCTGATGCGCGCCAACACTGTCGGATTGGCGATCTTGAAACCGTTGAGATGCAGGATCGGCAGCACCGCGCCATCGCGCGCCGGATTGAGAAATTTATTCGAGTGCCAGCTCGCGGCCAGCGCGCCGGTCTCCGCCTCGCCGTCGCCGACAACGCAGCTGACGATCAGGTCGGGATTGTCGAACGCCGCGCCATACGCATGGGCCAGGGAGTAGCCGAGTTCGCCGCCTTCGTGGATCGAGCCCGGAATATCCGCCGAGACATGACTGGGAATGCCGTACGGCCATGAGAACTGTCGAAACAGCCGCTGCAAGCCGTTGCGGCTGCGCTCGATCGCGGGATAGCGCTCGGTGTAGGAGCCTTCAAGATAGCTGTGCGCCACGATGCCTGGACCGCCATGGCCAGGCCCGATGACGTAGATCATGTTCAGGTCATTGTCCTTGATCAGGCGGTTGAGATGCACGTAGAGGAAGTTCAGCCCCGAGGTCGTGCCCCAGTGGCCAAGCAGGCGCGGCTTCAGGTGCTTGTGTTCGAGCGGCGCCTCAAGCAGCGCGTTGTCCCGCAAATAGATCTGCCCGACCGACAGATAATTGGCGGCGCGCCAATAGGCGTCCATCTTGTGAAGCATGTCAGGCGACAGCGGTTCAGACATTACGGTGTCCTCTTCTGAGGAGGTTTCGCGAGTTCTTCGGCGGTCCACAGGATCAAGCGGGTCGCGATATCCGCGAACGCGGAATCGAAGGCCGCCACGGCCGAGACCGGATCGGGCTGGTCGAGCGCCTTGTCGGCCTCGAACAGCTTCGACGCGACAACTTGCCCATCTTTATTCATGATGCGCGCGGTGAACGCGATCTCTGCGATCAAGGAGGAGTTGGTGTTGATCTGGAAACTGCGCAAGTCGAGCATGATCTGCCCGGCGGTCGCCGGCCCGTCCGATGGCCGCAGCGGCGCATGAGCGATGTCGTAGTTCTCGAAGCTCTGAATGAGCTTGATCTGCAGCATCTTGGGCACGCTGTCGGCCCATTGTGCATTTGAGAAGCCGGGCATGTCCTTGTTCGGCAACAACAGGATGCGCTGTGTGTCGAGTTGCAGGATGGCGGTCGGCACCGGCATCACCAATTGTTCACCGATGCCGATCTTCGGGGATGCAAAGTCTTTCGGGATCCGCAGATCGTAGATCGTCTTAGGCACCGCGGCCTCGCCGCCGCCCGTCATCTTCACCAGGCCGGTGACGATGGAATCCAGCCCGCCGGTATTCTTAGCCAGTCCCTCGGTAAAGATTTTGAGGTTCGCAATCGTGCTTTTGAGCGGCTCGGCATTCTCGGCCAGCACCGAGTCGACGCGCTCCAGGGCGTTGCGCGCCGCCTGGGTCATGCTCTGCCCGGCCGAGGGGTCGGCGATGAGGGTCTGTGGGCCGGGCAACGGCCCGATCTGTTGGCCGCCTTCGAGCGCGATCACCGGCACGCCGGTCAGGCCCTGAAAATCCAGGCCCACTTTGGTGTCGGCATGGACCGGCGTCGTCGTCGCCACCGCGATCGTGGCCTTGATCTGTCTTGGATTGGTCTCGGCCAGTCCAAGCTCCGTGACCTCACCGACGCGGATGCCATTGAACAGGACGGCCGCCCCGACCAGCAATCCCGATACCGACCCGGTGAATTGGACATGGTGTATCGTTCGCGCGCCCGTGCCGGAGCTATTATGCAGCCAGAATACGAAACCGAACGCCGCCGCGAGGGCCGCGAGCACGAAGGCTCCGACAATGATGAATGGGGCGCGTGTTTCCATGTCTTTACTTTCGATGTCTCAACTTGGTTCTGGTTGCAGCATCAACGACCGCTTGCCGTGGAAATAGGCCTTCACCCAGGGGTGATCGGATCGCAGCAATTCCGGCATGCTGCCGATCGCCACGATCTTGCCGTCGGCCAGCGCCGCCACGCGATTGCAAACGCTCTTCAAGCTCGCCAGATCATGCGTCACCATGAACACGGTCAGACCCAGCGTCGCCTGTAGCGTCTTGATCAATTCATCGAAGTCGCCCGCCGCGATCGGATCGAGGCCGGATGTCGGCTCGTCGAGGAAGACGATGGCGGGATCGAGCGCCAGCGCACGCGCCAGTGCGACGCGCTTGGTCATGCCGCCGGACAATTCCGAGGGAAACTTGCCGGCATCCTTCAGCGTCAACCCGACCATCTCCAGCTTCGCCATTGCGACCTCGGTGATCAACCCGTCGGACAACGATAGATTCTCCCGCAACGGAAATTCGACGTTCTGCAACGCCGTCAGCGATGAGAACAACGCGCCCTGTTGGAACAGAATGCCCCACAGGGTGGCGCTGCGCGGATCGTGCGGCTGTTGGCTACCGATGGTCTGTCCCAGCACCTCGATCGTGCCGCTGCGTTTCGGAATGAGGCCGATGATGGTCCGCATCAGCACCGATTTTCCGCCGCCGGAGGCGCCGACCAGGCCGATGATCTCGCCCCTGCGCACGTCGAGCGCGAGATGATCGATCACGATTTGCTCGCGGAAACCGACGACGAGATCGCGGACGCGGATGGCGAATGGGTCCGATGCAGCCTCCATCGTCACATTCCGATCGACGCGAAGAAGATCGCGAAGGCGCCGTCGAGCACGATGACCAGAAAGATCGATTTGACGACGGATGTCGTGGTCTGTCGGCCCAGCGATTCGGCGCTTCCCTTGACCCGCAAGCCCTCGCTACAGGCGATAACGCCGATCACAAGCGCCATGAAGGGCGCCTTGATGAGTCCGACCTCGAAATGCGTGATTGATATCGCTTCGTGCAGCCGCGCGATAAAGATGGCCGGGCTCATGCCGCCATAAAACCAGGCGACGAGACCGGCGCCATAGAGCGCCGACATCGAGCCGATGAAAGCCAGAATGGGAAGCGCGACAACAAGCGCCGCGATCCGTGGGAGAATGAGGATGCCGACGGGATCGAGACCCATCGTCGACAGCGCATCGATCTCCTCGCGCATTTTCATCGATCCGAGTTCGGCCGTGTAGGCGCTGCCGGATCGGCCAGCGACCATGATCGCGACGATCAGAACCCCGATTTCGCGCAGCACGAGAATGCCGACCAGATCGACGACGTAAGACTCCGCGCCGAACTTGCGGAAGTGAAAGATGCCCTGCTGGGCGATGATCGCACCGATCAGAAAGGTGACCAGCGCGATGATCGGAATCGCCTGCCACCCGACCTGATGCAGATGGTACACCATGGATTTGAAGCGGAGCGAGCCCGGTTTGACGATGACGCGCGCGGTGGCATTGCCCAGCGCGCCCAGCATTTGCAGGAATGCTGACACATCTTCAGTCGCGCTGAAGGCCTTGCGGCCGACATGTTCCAGGCGATCGAGAACGACGTTGCGCGGCGGTCGAACGGGGTCCGCGCTACGATTGACGTCATGCAGATTGCTGATCAAACCGGCATAGCGATCGGATACGCCGGTGAGCGTCGCAGGACGACCCGATGCAATCGAACGCCTCGCGGTCTTTTCCAGCAGCCAGGCGCCAAGCGTATCCAATTCATGCAAGCCAGAGAGATCGATCCGCAACCGCTTCGCTTGCAGTAAAACGGGCGTCGCGCTCTGCACGAGTTGTTCGAGCAAGTTGCCGTTGACAGCGGTCCACGAACCGCCGGGCTGGATCAGCGCCAGATCGCCGTCGGTCGTCGCATTGAGCACGGGTGACGCGGTCAAATCATCGCCCTGACAACTTCATGCATCTTAGCTCCTTGAAGAGAGACCCGAAGAGCCCGGCAGCTCATCGCTGAACGGTTTTCTACCAAGTTGACGAACTCGTTTTGACACAGATCAAGAGAGGTGGATCGACTGCTGTTGGCCCCACCCGTCGATGATGAGCGCGGAGACGCCAGGACAACCCCGCTGAGGCAAACCAGATTTGAAGGATGCGCGAGCCGACATCGATCGGACGACGCCATGTCGGATCAAGCCGTCATGGTGACGTGCACAGCGATCGAGCTCGCGCAGTTGCATACGGCGCGTAAGACCGTCTGGCTCGCATCTGGCTGGCGCCCGTGATCGCCCAGCGCCCTCACGACCCCGCGACTCAATAGTCAAATAATATGACTATTCAA